>DASSJA010000149.1:0-2909 GCA_035691445.1 Burkholderiales bacterium
GTCGACCTTCTTCTTACGGAGAACGAGCCACCCGACCTGAATGACCGTTGCCAGAATGGCCGCTCCGGTCGCGAGCAGGATCGGCTCCTGCGTGATCGGCAGATCGGGAGCGACGCTGCAGCTGCCGCCTTTTTCACTGCCGCCGGCAAGCTTGTAGGCGGCGAAGAATACGATTACCGGGAACAGGTCGAAGAGGAATTTCACCGCGCCATTATGCCGGGTGCGGACCCTTCGCGGAATCACCTTCGGGCGGGTTATACTCCGCGCTCGGGCCCCCGGGTCCAGGTGTCTGCGCCCCAAAGGAGAGACAGATCATGGCCGAACCCCACCTCGCGCAGAAGTCCCCGTACGCTGTCGAGCTCGCTCCCGGTGATTACTGGTGGTGCCGCTGCGGGGGATCGAAGAGCCAGCCGTTTTGCGACGGCACGCACAAGACAACCGAATTCGTTCCGGTGAAGTTCAGCGTCACCAAGGCCGAGAAACTGTGGCTGTGCGGGTGCAAGCGCACGCGCAACCAGCCGTTCTGCGACGGGACCCACAAGACCCTCTAGCGGGCGCGACCGCCGCCCGTTCCGCTACCTCTTCGTCGCGGACCAGAGCCCCTCCTGGCCGCCGTCCGAGCGGAACGAGCCTTCCATGGTGCCGCCGACCACGCGCCCGCTGAAATCGCGGCGTACGCCGAGGCTGTCCACGTAGGCGAAGCCGATCCTGAATCCGCTGAGCTTCGGCTCGCGCAGGCCTGCGAGGACCGGACCGAGGTAGGCCACGCCCCCTATCTTCTGGAACTTCTGGTCGAAGTTGAGGGCGACCTTTTCCGAGCCCGCGCCGGAGACCTCCATCGTCCAGCGGCCCGCGACGTTCGCCGGCACCACCCACAGATACACCCGCCGTCCGTCCACGTCGGAGATTTCATCCGGCTCCCAGTCCTCCATGTTGAAGGCGTGCGCGACGACGCGGGTGCCGGGCCGCATCGCGAGGATCTGAGGCCTGAGCTTCATGTTGAGCGAGGGCAGCAGGTACATCGTGAGGACGGTGGCTTGCGTGAAATCGCTGGCGAAGATGTCACCCTGGACGATGTGCGCCTTGCCGAGCACTCCGGCCGCCCTGGCGTTGCGCTCGCCGAGCGCGACCATGTCCGGGTTGTATTCGATGCCGAGAGCGCGCGCGCCGAACTTTTTCGCCGCGGCGATGGCGATCTTGCCGTCGCCGGCTCCGAGGTCGATCACGTAGTCCTCCGGCCTGGTCTGCGCCATGGTGAGCATGCGATCCACGACCTCGTCCGGGGTCGGCACCCAGACCACATCCTTGCCCTGCTGGCCGATGTGGGGCTTGAAATCCTGCTGCTGGGCGTACGCGATGCACGACGCCGCGAGGCTCGCCGCCGCGAATGCGGAGGCGAAGCTGCCCGAAATCGTACGAAACATATCGTCCTTTCCAGTCCGTATCTTACAGCGCCTCGGCGGCGTGGTCGGCGAGGCGCGAGCGCTCGCCGCGCTGCAGGGTGACGTGCCCGGAGTGCGGCCAGCCTTTCATGCGGTCCACGACGTAGGTCAAGCCGGAGCTGCCTTCGGTGAGATAGGGGGTGTCGATCTGCGCGATGTTGCCCAGGCACACCACCTTGGTGCCTGGCCCGGCCCGGGTGATGAGGGTCTTCATCTGCTTGGGCGTGAGGTTCTGCGCCTCGTCGAGGATGAGATATTTGCTGATGAAGGTCCGGCCGCGCATGAAGTTGAGCGACTTGATCCTGATCCGCGACCGGATCAGGTCGCGGGTCGCCGCGCGGCCCCATTCGCCCGCCTCATCGTCGGTCTTGTCGAGGATCTCGAGGTTGTCCTCGAGCGCGCCCATCCAGGGCGTCATCTTCTCCTCCTCGGTTCCGGGAAGGAAGCCGATGTCTTCCCCGACGGGCACCGTAACCCGGGTGATGATGATCTCGGAGTAGTGCTTGGTCTCCAGGGTCTGCATCAGGCCCGCGGCGAGCGCGAGCAGGGTCTTGCCGGTTCCCGCCTGGCCGAGCAGCGTCACGAAGTCGATCTCGGGATTCATCAGCAGGTTGAACGCGAAATTCTGCTCGCGGTTGCGCGCCGTGATGCCCCATACGTTGTTCTTCGCGTGCGTGTAATCGCGCACGGTCTCGAGCACCGCGGTCTGCTCCGATATCTCCTTGACCGCGGCGAGCAGCGGCCGCTCGCCCTCCTGATACACGAATTCGTTCAGCAGCAGCTTCTCGCAGAGCGGCCCGCGCACCCGGTAGTAGGCGCGGCCCTCGCGCTTCCACGATTCGACGTCCCGGCCGTGATCGTCCCAGAAGTCCGCCGGCAGCTCGCGCACGCCGGTATACAGGAGGTCGGCGTCCTCGAGCACCTTGTCGTTGTAGTAATCCTCGGCCTGCAGGCCCAGCGCATGCGCCTTGATGCGCATGTTGATGTCCTTGGAAACCAGGACTACCTCGCGCCGGGCGTCGCGCTTCTGCAGGTAGATCACCACCCCGATGATGTGATTGTCGGTCTTGCCGATCGGCAGGCCGGCCGGAAGGTGGCCGTTGATCGCCTCCGTCTGCAGGTAGAGGCGCCCCGCGGCGTTGTCGACGTCGTGGCGCTTCAGGGGAATGCCCTGCGCGATGGGGCCGTCGGCGTGGCTCACGATGTCGTCGAGGAAGCGGCTTGCCTGGCGGGCGTTGCGCGCGATCTCGGAAATCCCGGTCTTGTGGTTGTCGAGCTCCTCGAGAGTCATGATCGGCAGGAAGACGTCGTGCTCCTCGAACCGGAACAGGCTCGTCGGGTCGTGCATCAGAACATTGGTGTCCAGGACGAACAGCTTGGTGCCGGAGTGCTGGGGCTTGACGCGGCGGGAGGGCATCCGAGACCGGATTATGTCAAGAATTTCACGAGCTCGCCGAGCAATTCGGC
>DASSJA010000150.1:0-9959 GCA_035691445.1 Burkholderiales bacterium
GCTGGCTGCTGCGGGCATGGTCCAGCCAGTCCATCGCCAGCTGTTCCTGCGCCTCGCGCACCTCGCTCCACAAGCTGGCGGGAAAGCCGGCGCGCTCGAAGGAACTCCAGGCGGCGGCGTAGTCTCCGGAGCCGGCGAGCAGGCGCCCCTCCCTCACGATTGCGCCGGCGTCCACGGACATCTTGAGCCAGGTTCCGCCCGCGAGGACCGATGCTGCGACGATCACGAGAGCCAGCCGCCGCGGCCGCAGAGTGCGCCGCCACGGCGAGCTCATGCGGGCGACCTCGCCGGCGACCTCGGCGGTGACGTTCCCGATCGGCTTCAGGATCGTGACCGCGCGCAGGAAGGCCGGGATGGCCTCGCTCGGGACGGCTTCGAGGACGACGGGCAGCACATGTCCCGACGGATTCCCCCATTTCTCCTGGGCGAACTTCAGCTCCGTAAGCGTGTAGTGGCCGGCCGAGACCGAGTTCCTGGTGATGAGGAAGACGAAGAGGTCGCTGGCGGCGACCGCCTGGCGTATCTGCGCATCGAAGGACTCGCCGGGCGGCAGCGATGTGCGGTCGCGGAACACAGCATGGCCATCCTCCTTCAGCGACAGCTCGATCCGCGCCGCGGTCTCGGCCTGGTCCGAGGAGTAGGAGAGGAAGATCGTGCTCACGACCGCCTCACTCGCGCGCGAGGAGCGCGATCAGCTTCTTGGCCTCGTCGGAAGGATCGACGAACTGGCAGCCCCAGCGCTGCGCCTGGCTGCCGTCGGCGAGCACCGCCGGCCGGCAGTGCCGCACCTGCAGGTCGACGATGACGAGTCCCTTTCCGGGACGGTCGACGCGCCAGCCGCGGATGAGCGTGCCCGGCGCAGGAACGAGATAGGTGGAGCGGACGAGCAGCCCGAGGCCGCCTTCGCTGACGTCCATGATCTGTCCTTCGAGCGCCACTCCCGCGCCCGCGGGGATCGCGCAGTTCAGCGGCAGGTCCGACGGAACGGGCTCGCGCGGGTGCGCGCGACGCTGGCGGCTCACCGTGACCCTGGGAAAGCCGAAGCGGACGACGCGATCGCCCCCGTGGGTGGCGAGCTCGGGATCGGATGCGGTGAACTCGATGTGCATCCCGCCGAATTGGGCGAGGAAGGTCACCTGTTGGCGTCCGAGCAGCGCCTCGACCGCGACCGAGGTCGGCTCGACGATGATGTACTGTCTCATCGGATCGACGAGGCGCAGCTTGCACTCCGTGGGCTCGCCCTCGGGCTTGAGCGCAGCGAGCGGCTCGCGCCGCGCCATGAGCGCGCTCAGCACACGCTCGACCTCGTCGGACGAGGTGGAAACGAGGCCCGGTGAAAGCGTGATCGCTCTCGGGTCGCTGGAGCTCACTCCGGGCCTCCCGGCAAGGGGTGGGCCGTCATCGTCACCCGCGTCCTATGAAAGGCATCTTGGTAGCCATGATGGTGATGAACTGCACGTTCGTATCGAGCGGCAGGTTCGCCATCTGCAGCACCGCCGCCCCGACGTGGTCCACTTCCATCAGCGGTTCCGGTCGAACCTCGCCGTTCGCCTGCGGGACGCCGTCGGCCATTCGCGATGCGAGCGGGGTGCGCGCGTTGCCGATGTCGATCTGTCCCACGGAGATATCGTACTTCCTGCCGTCGAGCGAGCTCGCCTTGGTGAGCCCGGTGACCGCGTGCTTGGTCGAGGTGTAGGGCGCTGAGTTCGGGCGCGGCGCGTGCGCGGAGATCGAGCCGTTGTTGATGATGCGCCCGCCGCGCGGGGTCTGGCTCTTCATGATCTTGAAGGCCTCCTGCGTGCACAGGAACATGCCGGTGAGGTTGGTGTTCACCACCGCCTGCCATTGCTCGAGCGTCAGGTCCTCGAGCAGGATTTTGCCCGGCGTGCCGATGCCGGCGTTGTTGAAGAGGACGTCGAGCCGCCCGAATTTCTCCTTCGCCGCGCCGAACAGGGCCCGGACCGCGCTCTGGTCGGTGACGTCGGTGGGCACGACCAGGGAACGCTCGCCCGCGCCCGAGAGCTTCGACGTTTCCTCCAGGAGCTCCTTGCGGCGGCCCGCGAGCGCGACCCGGTAGCCGTCCTTCAGGAACGCGAGCGCGACCGAGCGCCCGATGCCGCTGCCCGCGCCGGTGACGATCGCTGCTTTTCCGGATGAGGCCATCTTTGTCCTTCCTCGGTCGGTATCAGCGGACCGCGGCGAGCTGCCTCGCGCGCTCCATGTCGTCGGCGACGCGCTTGGAGGTCGCGAGCGCGCGCTTGCGGCCGCCGGCGACGTCCTCGTCGGCGAGCAGACGCACGCCGAGCTGCGACGCCATTTTCTTCCTGGTCGCGGGATAGGTCGCGAGCAGCCGCTCGAGCGCCTCCACCGAGACGCGGTAGTCGAAGTAGTTCTTCTCCATGCGGTCCTTCGCACGGATCGCCTCGTCGATCCACGCCGCGGACCTGCGGGTCGCCGTGCGCATGTGCTCGCGCAGCGCCTCATCGCTCGCAATGACCTGGACGCGGTAACGGTGGCTCGCCGCCTGCTCGCGCAGGATCTGCCTGACGGTCAGCAGGTAGTCTTCCGCGGCGTCGACCAGCGGGCGGTTCGGCGAGGCGTTCAGGTCGCGCAGTTCGATGACGTGCTTGTCGACCTCCTGCGCCTGCTCGTCGAGCTTCCCCACCGTCTGGGCGGCGCCTGCGCTCGCAGCGTCCGTCTCCAGGGCGAGCGCCTTTCCCAACCGGTCGCTGGAATCCTTCACGAGCGTGGTCACCGCCTTCTGGAGCTGGGCTTTCCTGTAAGCGCCGATGCCCCAGTAGCCGAGCGCCGAGACTAACGCAAGCGCCGCGAGCCCGAGGGCCGCGGTCCTCGTGACCGACCCGCGGCGCGTGGCCGGGAATTTCATGAGCACTAGGCTAGCAAGCGAGGCTGGGGCGGTCAAACTTCCGTCCGCCGGAAGGCCCGGGTGGCGTTGGTACGCGGACGTCCGGCGTGATCTAATGGCGTCTGCAAGGGAGAGGCCATGGTCCTGCTGCAAGTCGTCCTGTTTTTGCTGCTTTCCGCTGTGGCCCTGGGATGGGTGGCCCGGCACTTCAAGTTCCCGTATCCGATCGCGCTGGTGATCGGCGGCGGGGCGCTCGGCTTCGTGCCGCGGCTGCCGCAGCTCCAGTTCGACCCGCAGTTTCTTCTGGCCCTGGTCCTGCCGCCGATCCTCTACCAGGCGGCCCTGCTCACGTCCTGGCGCGAGTTCAAGTCGAACATCCGCCCGATCGGCTTGCTCGCGATCGGTCTGGTGATCGCGACGACGCTCGCGGTGGGTGCGACCTTCAAGCTCCTCGTCCCTTATGTGCCCTGGTCGGCGGCCTTCGTGCTGGGCGCGATCGTGTCGCCCCCGGACGCGGTTGCGGCGACCGCGATCCTCACGCGTCTCAACATGCCGCGCCAGGTGGTGACGGTCCTCGAAGGCGAGAGCCTGGTGAACGACGCCTCCGGGCTGGTGATCTACAAGTTCGCCGTCGCGGCGGCGCTGACCGGAGCCTTCTCGCTGTGGCACGCGAGCCTGGAATTCGTCGGCGTGGCTATCGGGAGCATCGTGATCGGCGTCGTCATAGGCCGGATCTTCGTGTTCGTGCACCGGTATCTGGGGGACGCCTTCATCGAGGTGTTGACCACGCTCGCCGTACCCTACGTTGCATACATCCTCGCCGAATCCCTGCACGGGTCGGGCGTGCTCGCGGTGGTCGCGGCCGGCATCGTGCGCGGCCGCTATTCACCCGAGATCGTATCGGCCGAGATGCGCATCATCGCGCGATCGGTCTGGAACCTGCTCGTGTTTCTGCTGAACAGCTTGATCTTCGTCCTCATCGGCCTGCAGCTCTCCGGAATCGCCGCGCGGCTCGCCGACTATACCGTGGCCCAGCTCTTCTTCTACGGAACCTTCGTCACGGCGGTGGCGATCGTGGTGCGCTTCGCGTGGATCTATCCGGCGATCTATCTCCCGCTGATACTGAAAGCCTCGCTCGGCCAGTCCGTGAAGGCCCCCCGGGAGGGCGAGGTGTTCATCATGAGCTGGTGCGGGATGCGCGGCATCGTGTCGCTCGCGGCCGCGCTCGCGTTGCCCCAGACGCTCCAGGACGGCGGCGCCTTTCCCGAGCGCGATCTGATCATCTTCCTCACCTTCGTCGTGATCGCGGCGACGCTGGTCCTGCAGGGGCTGTCCCTCAAGCCCCTCATACGCCGCCTCAGAGTCGGGAAGGATTGGAGCCTGCAGGAAGAGCAGCAGCGCGCGAAGATGGCGCTGGGCAAGGCGGCGATCGCCGCGATCGATGCGGTCGTGACGAAGGATGGAATCTCGAACGAGCTGGCCGAGCGCATCCGCGCCGAGTTCGCGGAAAAGATCACGCTCGCGGTGCCCGAGGGGCTGGTCCTGCGGCACAGCGGGGCCGACGACGCGCAGCGGCTGAGGTCCGCCGCGGTGAAAGCGGAACGCCAGGAGCTGATCCGGTTGTGGCGGGAGAACCATATCAGCGACGAGGTACTGCACAAGATCGAGGAAGACCTCGACTACCAGGAATCGCGCATTTAGCTTCCCAAGGAGCCCCCATGATTCGCATCGCGCTCTTCGCGCTAATCGCCTCCGGTGCCGCGCTGCCCTGCGCCGCGCAGTACCCTGACCGTCCCGTGACCATGCTCGCGGGATTCCCGCCGGGCGGGTTGGTAGACATCGTCGCGCGCGTCGTCGCCGACGGCATGAAGCCCAAGTTTCCCCACGGGATCACGGTCGTGAACAAGGCCGGCGCGGGGGGCGCGGTGGCGGTGGAGGAGCTGGTGCGGGCGAAACCCGACGGCTATACGATCCTGCTCACCCCGCAGTCGTCGCTGGTCATCGCTCCGCAGATGAACCGCAACCTGAGCTACCAGACTCCGGATCAGTACGACCCGGTGATCAACGTGATCGCGTACTACCCGCTGCTCGTGGTGAACGCGGACGCGCCCTGGAAGACGATCCAGGATTTCGTCGCCGACGGGCGGGCGAACCCGGGGAAGTTGCGAGTCGGCACTCCCGGCGAAGGAACCGCAAGCCACCTCAATCTCGAGGAGTTCATCTTCCGCAGCGGTGCGAAGCTGATACCCGTGCCCTTCGCGGGCTGGGGACAGTCGTCGCCCGCGCTGCTGGGGAAACACATCGAAGCGGTGGTGGCGCAGCCGGGGGAGGCGAAGCCGCAGGTGGAAGGCAAGCGCATGCGCGCGCTGGCCGTGTTCCAGGAGAAGCGCCATCCGGCTTTCCCCGACACGCCGACCTCGAAGGAAGCGGGCTGGGACGTGGCGAACGGCGTGTGGTACCTGATCGTCACGCCCAAGGGCACGCCCGCCGCGATCGCGAAGCGGATTCACGACGCGGCCAAGGCGGTGACCGACGACCCCGCGTTCGCCAGGACTATGACCGCTCGCGGGGTCGACGTCGACTACCGCGCCGGCGAGCCGTTGCGCGCGGATCTGTGGAGGGAGTACAAGCTGAACACGGAAATATTGAAGAGGATCGGCTTGATCAAATGAGCGGGGCCGCGCGGCGCCGCCATTCCGCGGCGCTGCGGCTGCCGCCGATCGCTTTCCACGCCGATCGCCCGGCATCGAATACAAGACCTCCCGAAACTTCTAGAAAGCCGCCAGCCCGTGAGCGCCAGGACTCCGGAAATCCTCGTGATCGGCGGCGGCATCGGCGGCGTGGCGACCGCGCTGGCGCTCGCGCACCGCGGCCTGCGCTCGCGCGTGCTCGAGAAAGCCTCCGAGTTCGGCGAGATCGGCTACGGAATCCAGCAGGGGCCGAACGCCTACCGCATGCTCGAATGGCTCGGTGTCATGAAGAATCTCGAGCCGCAGGCGGTGTTCACCAAGAATCTGGTCCTCATCGACGCGCTAACCGACCGGGAGCTCACGCGCATATCCTGCGGCGAGGCCTTTCGGGCGCATTTCCGCGCGCCCTACACGGTTGTCCACCGCCGGGACCTGCACGGCGCTCTGCTCGAAGCCTGCCGCAAGCGCGATGAGATCGCTCTGCACACGTCCAAGGAGCTGGTGAGCTTCAGCGAGCGCGACAGGAGCGTGGTCGCGAAATTCGCCGACGGCTCCGAATACGAGGGACGCGCGATGATAGGGGCGGACGGCCTGCGCTCGCGGGTGCGGGAAGTTCTCATGGACGACGGGCCGCCGCGCCCCGTAGGGCACGTCACCTACCGAGGCGTGGTGCCGTTCGATCAGGTGAAGGACCAGTCCCGCTTCGACGACATGGTGATCTGGATCGGGCCCAAGCTTCACTTCGTCCAGTACCGGCTGCGCGGCGGCACCGTGATGAACAACGTCGCCACCGTCGTGAGCAGCAAGTTCGAGAACGGCGAGCGGCGGGACTACGGAGGCCCGGACGAGCTCGCCGAGGTCTTCTCGAAGACGACGCCCCACGTCCAGGAGATGCTCGGCTACGTCGGCAAGGACAAGAACTGGGTGCTGCACGACCGCGAGCCGCGCCCGGGCTGGACGCGCGGCAACGTGGCGCTGCTCGGTGACGCCGCGCATCCGGCGCTGCAATACCTCGCGCAAGGGGCGTGCATGGCGATCGAGGACGCGGTGGTGCTGTCGGGGAAGCTCGCGAAGGCGCTCAGTAGCGCGGGGGCCGACGTGGGCGCCGCGCTGGCCGCCTACGAGGAGGAGCGCTACCTGCGCACCGCGCGCGTCACCATCACCTCCCGGGTCTTCGGCGATATCATTCACGCGAACGGCGGTGCGCGCGACCTGCGCAACCACCTGCTCGCGCAGAGGACCCCGGAGACATTCTGGGAGGTAGACTGGCTCTACCGCGGGATCGAAGCGTGATCGCGGCGCTCGCCCGGCGGACTACTCTTTTTCCGGCTTGTCGTCCTTCTTCCGCCAGATCATCCACATGAAAACGACGCAAACGCCGACGAAGAGCACGAGGAAGACGATCGTACCGATCGGGTGCGGTTCGAGGGGAGGCTCGGGCGCCGTCTGGGCGAGCGCGGATGCGGACAGGAGCAGGGCGGTCAGGGCCAAGAGACTTTTCTTCATCGCGGGTTTCCTCGTTCGGACTTCTCGCGGATAGACGAGGGATTGTCAGCGCTGGTCTCTTGCAGGGAACTGACGCCAATCTTTCAATTCGCTGTCAGCATGACGGCCAACATGGAAAATCACACGGAGGACGCAATATGAGACTCACCGCAACGGCTTGTGCCGCCCTGCTCGCGTTTTCGCCGCTCGCGCCCGCTCAGGCGCAGGCCTGGCCCGACAAGCCGATCAAGCTGATCGTCTCCTTCGCGCCGGGGGGCGTGCACGACACGCTAGCGCGCGTGCTGCAGCCCCGGCTCACCGAGGCGCTCGGCCAGCCGATCGTGATCGAGAACCGTCCGGGCGCGGGCGGCAACATCGCGGCCGAGGCCGTGGCCAGATCCGCGCCCGACGGCTACACCTTCCTCGTGGCGAGCGAGGCGATCGCGACCAACGAGTATCTCTATCGCCACATGGCCTACGATCCGTACAAGGATCTTGCGCCGGTGGCGAAGCTCGCGGATTACCCGATGGCGTTGATCGCCCATCCCTCCGTGCCCGCGAACAACGTCAAGGAGCTCGTCGCGCTCGCCAAGGCCAAGCCCGGTTCTCTCTCCTACGGTTCCGCGGGCATCGGCGCCTCGGGCCACCTGGCGGGAGAGCTGTTCAACAGCGTCGAGGGCGTGAACATCGTGCACGTGCCCTACAAAGGCGGCGCGCCCGCGCTCGCCGACCTGGTCGCCGGACGCATCCAGGTCATGTTCCTGTCGGTGTCGCTGTCGGCGCCGCAGCTGAAGCAGGGCAAGATCAAGGTTCTCGCGGTGACCGGAGACAAGCGCTCGGGCAAGCTGCCCGACGTACCGACGACGGCCGAGCAGGGTTATCCGGGCGTGCAGGCGCTGCTCTTTTCCAGCCTGCTCGCACCCGCAGCGACGCCCGGGCCCGTTATCGCGCGCATGAACACCGAGGTGGTGAAGGCGCTGCGCGCGCCCGAGGTCGTCGCGCGGCTCACCGATCTGGGCGCGGTGCCGGCGCCGAGCTCACCTGAGCAGTTCGCGAGCATTCTCAAGCAGGACGGCGAGCACTGGGGCAGGCTGATCCGCGAGAGGAACATCCACGCAAACTGAAGAAACGGTGAGCCGTGACCGAGAGCGTCTTTCCCGAAAGCCCGCTCGAGTTCGGCGTGTTCGACTGGATCGAATGGTCGGGTGCGCCGGCGGGCGAGATTTTCGAACACAAGCTGCAAATCGCCGAGGCCGCGGACCAGGCTGGCTTCTACGCCTGGCATATCGCCGAGCACCTGGGCACGCCGCTCTCGATCGACGGGTCACCGTCGATCGTGCTCGCCGCCGCCGTGCAGCGAACCAGGCGGCTGCGGCTGGGCGCGCTCACCTTCTGCCTGCCCTGGTACAACCCCCTGCGTTTCTACAACGAGATCTGCATGCTCGATCACATGAGCGGCGGGCGTATCGAGCTCGGCGTCGGACGCGGCGTCTCGCCCATCGAGTCGTCCTATTTCGGCATGAAGAGCATCGACGAGTCGCGCGAGCGCTACCGCGAGACGCTTGACATCTTCTTTTCCGCCTGCTCGAACCGGACCTTGAATCACGAGGGAAAATTCTTCCTCTACCGGGACCTGGACTTGTACCTGAAGCCGCAGCAGCGCCCCTATCCGCCCCTTTGGTTTCCCAGCAGCGACAGGAACTCGATCGAGTTCACGGCAAAGCATGGCTATCACACCGTGCTGAACACCAGCGCGGCCGAAGCGGGGAAGCTCTACGCCCAGTACCGCGAGGTCTGGGCGCGGCACCGGAACGACCCGGATCGTCACAACGCGCATGTGCGCGCGCCCAAGCTCGGGAAATCCCAGCATGTGTTCGTCGCCGGCAACGACGCGGAGGCGCGAAGGACCGGGGAGGCCGCGTACCAGGTCTGGAGCGATCACCTGACGCACCTCACGCGCAAGCACGGCAAGCCGGACCTGCTCAACGTGAGCCCCGCCTCGCCCGCGGCGGTGACGCGCCTCGTCGCCGGCTCGCCTGCGACGGTGACGCGGGAGCTCTCGGGGATAGTGCGCGAGTCGGGGATCAACTACCTGCTCCTGGTGTTCTCCTTCGGCGACCTCGCGCCCGAGCGCGCCGTGCGCTCGATGGAGCTGTTTGTCGCCGAAGTGATGCCCGCCCTCCGCCTTGCCCGGAAATGAGGCCCGGACTACCATAGCCATCCCACCCGAGGAGGCGTGATCCATGGCCAAGGCGCTGAAGAAGGTGAAGGTTTCCATGATGAACGCGATCCACGACCTGCCGCTCCTGGTCGCGCGCGATGAAGGTTTTTTCCGCAACGAGGGGCTGGACGTGGAGATACTGAAGACGCCCGGATCGGGACAGCGCGACTCCGACCACCAGGCGCTGCGCGAGAACATCTTCGAGCGCACCATGGAAGCGCTCTACGACCAGGGGCAGTGCGACCAGTTCCGGATGTGCGAATGGGGGGTGATGAAGCGGGCGGTCGAAGCGGAAAAGACCGGGCACCGCCCGGCGAAGATCGTCGCGCTCGGCTCGGCGATGTCGACCTTCGCGATCGTCACCGATCCCAAGGCGCGCATCTACGAGCCCGAGCAGCTGAAGAACAAGCCGATAGCCGTGAGCCCGTACAACGGCTCGCACTTCACTACGCTCAAGCTCCTTGAGGGGTTCCTGAAGCGCGAGCAGATCAAGTGGACCTTCGCCGGCACCATGAAGGAGAGGCTGGACGCGCTGGCGAAAGGCCAGGTCGCGGCGGCGAGCCTGATGGAGCCCTGGATCAGCGTCGCCGAGAAGCGCGGCATGCGGGTCCTGATGGAATCGCACTCGACGCGCAGCGAAGCGGCCGGGGACGAACTCGACGGGCCGACGCTCGCCGCGATGTTCCGCGCCGAGGCG
>DASSJA010000151.1:0-3444 GCA_035691445.1 Burkholderiales bacterium
GTGTGTCCAGCTCCGTGAGCTGCTCCTCGAGCGGCGCGTCGATCGAACGAGACGCGACATCCACCAGCAAGGCCTTCGCGGTCACGCCCTTGTAGGGCTGGAGCGCTTTCTCATAGATGGCATGGCCGAAGACGTAGAACCGCATCGAGCGCGCCACTGCGGCTCGCCGCTTCCAGAACAATTCCTTCCATCTGAATCCTTGCAGCAAGGCCGACAGTTGCGCGTCCGCCGAGGCCACGATGATTCCACCCTCGTCGAACAACGTGAGCACGTCGCGGGCAGTCCCGCGCGAGGATTCGCCGGGATGCGCAACGATCTGCTCGTAATGATGGCGATTGAGCACCGCCTTCGATCGCGGAAACGCGAGCCACACCAGCGCGTTGAACAGATCGTGCCAGTTGCCGGGCCGCGTCTGCACTTCACCGGTCTCGAAAATGCGGATCTCGTACCGCGCGGAAGGGTCCCTCGAGGACGCCGGAAGGACAAAGCGGATCGGGGTGCCCCCGCCGCTCAGCACGGAGCGGCTCGCGAGCGCGTTGAGCTCGTCGTGCCGCGGAAACCGGTCGGGACCGAAGCGCTCGAGCGAGGGCCGCAAGGCGGAAAACATAGGCGCATCGAGCGCCTTCTTCCAAGAGTCTTCCTTCATCCCCCGGCAAACCGCCATGCGACGGACTCGCCGGCGCGGAGCGGCACGACCGTGCTCGAGCCGAACGGCAAATCCCCTGGCACCGTCCAGGCTTGCTTGCGCAAGGTAATCGAGCCCGAGTTGCGGGGCAATCGATAGAAGTCCGCACCGTGAAAACTCGCGAAACCCTCCAGCTTGTCGAGCGCGCCGGCCTGCTCGAAGACCTCGGCGTAGAGCTCTATCGCGGCATGCGCGGAATAGATCCCGGCGTGCCCGCACAGGGCCTCCTTGTCGGCGCGGGCGTGGGGAGCGCTGTCCGTGCCGAGAAAAAATTTCGGATTGCCGCCGGTGGCGGCGCGGACGAGCGCCTCGCGATGCTCCTCGCGTTTGAGTACCGGCAGACAGAAGTAGTGCGGCCGGAGGCCGCCCGCGAAAAGCGCGCCGCGGTTGTAGAGCAGGTGGTGGGCGGTGATCGTGGCGACGATGCCGGGACCGCCCTCGGAAACGAACTGCACCGCTTCGCGGGTGCTCGCGTGCTCGACTACGACACGAAGCCCCGGGAAGCCGCGGATGACGTCGACGAGCACCGTCTCTAGAAACACGCGCTCGCGATCGAAGATGTCCACGCCCTCGGCCGTCACCTCTCCGTGAACGAGCAGGGGCAAGCCGTGCTCCTCCATGGCGGCGAGGACCCGGTGCACGCGCTCGATCCGCGTCACGCCCGAACCCGAGTTCGTCGTCGCGCCGGCCGGATAGTATTTCACTCCGCAAACGAAGCCCGAGCGCGCGGCCCGCGCGATCTCCTCCACGCTGGTGTCGTCGGTGAGATAAAGCGTCATCAAAGGCTCGAAGCTCGATCCCTTGGGCAGGGCGCCGAGAATGCGCGCGCGGTAGGCGGCCGCGAGCGCGGTATCGGTGATCGGGGGCTTGAGGTTCGGCATTACCACCGCGCGCGCGAACACGCGGGAAGTGTGGCGGAGAACGCTCGCGAGCTCGGGGCCGTCCCGAAGGTGAAGGTGCAAGTCGTCGGGCCGGGCGATCGTCAGAGTCTGCATCGTCCGTCAACCATCGACCTTGCCCTCCAGGCTCAAGGCGCGGGTGTAAACTGCCTTCCTCTTCGCACCAGTGATGCTGCAGGTGAGCTTTACCGCGCGCACGAGCGGCATTTCCGCGAGCAGCGCCGACAGGACCGGCTCCCATTCCACGCTCGACTCCCCCGACTCGGCGCCTTCGACGATCAGCACGAACTCGCCGCGCTGCCGCTCCGGATTTTCGCGCAACCACCCGGCCGCGGCGCCGAGGGTGCAACGATGTATTTCCTCGAACACTTTGGTCAGCTCCCGGGCCAGGACGAGGGTGCGGTCCGCACCGATCATTGCGGAAATGTCCTCCACGCTCTCCACGATCCGATGCGGGGCTTCGTAGAACACCAGCATGTACGGCAAGCCGCGCAGCCCGGCGAGCGCCTTGCGCCGCGCCGCGGATTTCGAGGGTAAGAAGCCGAAAAAAAGGAACGGCGCTTGCCGCAAGCCGGCGGCGGAGAGCGCGGTCACTGCGGCGTTGGGTCCGGGAATCGGCACGATCCTGAATCCTGCCGCGCGCGCCATCGCGACGACCACGGCCCCCGGATCGGCAACCCCCGGGGTGCCGGCGTCGGTGACCAGGGCCACGTTCTTGCCCTGCGCGAGCTGTGCGACGATGCGTTCGGCCGCCCGCCGCTCGTTGTGCTCATGCACGGGGAAGAGCTTGCCCTCGAGGTGGTGGCGCTCCAGCAGGCGTGCCGTCACGCGCGTGTCTTCGGCCGCGATGGTGTCCGCGCGAGCGAGGGTGCTCAAGGCGCGTAGACCGATGTCGTCGAGATTTCCTATGGGCGTGGCCACCACATATAATTGACCTGCCCCCACGGCGCTCCCGTCATGTTTCTCGGTCCTCGCGCTCAATCCGGTTTCGCCCTGCTGGCGTTATTGAGTCCGGCATTGTGCGCGGGTGCCGACTTTCCGGCAAGTCAGCCCGCGGTCGGGCAACCCTTCATAGGTTTGCTGCTCCCGCTCAATGCTCCGGAGTTCTCGCGAGCAGCCGACGCCGTGCGACTGGGCTGCCAGGCCGCGCTCGTGTTCGCCGACAAGCGCGCGCCCCTCCAGGTGCTGCGCACCGATGCCCAGACGCCGAGCATCCTCGGCGAATACGAAGCTGCCGTGCAACGCGGCGCCGCCGTAATGGTCGGACCGCTCACGCGCTCAGGCGTCACGGCGCTTGCCGCCTCCGGCCACGTCGGCGTGGTCACGCTCGCTCTCAACGTCGCGGACGGCGATGCGCCGATGCCGCCCCGGCTGTATACCTTCGGGCTTTCCGTGGAGACCGAGGCTCGAGCGGTGGCGCGCTCGGCTTTTGCCCGCGGCCTGCGCGACAGCGCGGTTGTGGAAGCGTCGACCTTGCTTGCCAAACGCGTGGCGCGCGCATTTGCGGACGAATGGTTTTCGCTCGGCGGCAAGATCAGCGACGTGCGCGAGTTCGGGTCCCGCGGCGATCTGGTCGAACTGCGCCGAGGACTGGCCGACTCGCAGGCACAGATCATTTTCCTCGCCGCCGAAGCCGACCAGGCGCGCACCGTGCGTCCTTACCTGAACAACCAGATCCCGGTCTTCGCGACCTCTCAGATCAACGATGGCAAGAACGATGCGCTGGTCAATGGAGACCTCAACGGCGTCCGGTTCGTCGACATGCCCTGGCTGGTGCAGCCCGACCACGCGGCGGTCATGGTCTATCCGCGCCTTGCAGGTCTGACCACCGAGCTCCAGCGCTTCTACGCGCTCGGCATC
>DASSJA010000152.1:0-2130 GCA_035691445.1 Burkholderiales bacterium
GAGTCGGGCGCGCTGAACGCTCTGGAGCTGCGCGCGCGCGCCCGGCGTCTGCACCGCCAGTACGGCTCCCTCGGGTTGATCGTCGTCGACTATCTCCAGCTCATGCAGGCAACGAGCGAGGGCGAGAACCGCGCCACCGAGATTTCCGAGATCTCGCGCTCGCTCAAGTCGCTCGCCAAGGAGCTCAAGGTTCCCGTCGTGGCGCTCTCGCAGCTTTCCCGCGCGGTCGAGCAGCGCACCGGCCCGAAGCGGCCGATCATGTCCGATCTGCGCGAGTCGGGAGCGATCGAGCAGGACGCCGATCTCATCCTCGCGATCTACCGCGAGGAAGTCTATACGCCCGACACGCCGGAAAAAGGCGTTGCCGAGATCATCATCCTCAAGCAGCGCAACGGGCCCATCGGCACCGTGAAGCTGACCTTCCTCGGGGAATACACCCGGTTCGAGAACTACGCGCAGGCCGGAGCGTTCTAGCTCGCGACGGCCAGCCCCGCAGCACCAAGGTCGAGTGGTCCCGTCGGCTTGACAATGCAAATGAGAACGGTTATCGTTCTTCCAGTATCCGCTCTTACCCCGTGCTTTCAATGAACAAGTTGAGCGAGGCCGCATGCTGCAGATGCTCGTCGTGACCCTGCGGGAAGGCATCGAGGCTTTCCTGATCGTCGCCATTACCGCCGCCTATCTGAAGAAGACCGGCCGCGAGGCGCTGCTTTCGGGCGTGTGGTGGGGGAGCGGTCTTGCGGTGGGGCTTTCGGTCGTGCTCGGCGTTTTCCTCGCCGAAGTCGCCGTGCGGCCGATATGGGAAGCCATGATGGCGGTGGTCGCCGCGGTGCTGGTGATCACCATGGTCGTGTACATGCTCAAGCACGCGAAGAAGCTGCGCGGGGAGATCGGCGCGCGCATCGAAACCGCGTCCCGATCCCCGGGCGCCGGTCCCTGGGTTGGGGTGTTTCTCCTGGTGCTCCTGATGATCACCCGCGAGGGCATGGAGATGGCGTTCATCACCGGGACGCTCGCCCGCGAGGCCGGGGCGGCAGCTTTGTTCTGGGGTGCGCTGGTCGGCATTGCTCTCGCCGCCGCGCTGGCCTGGGCGTGGTCGCGCTACGGGCACCGCGTCAATCTCGGGCTTTTCTTCCAGGTTACCTCGATTTTCCTGGTCTTGTTCGCACTGCAGCTATGCGTCTACGCCTTTCACGAGGCCACCGAAGCGAACGCCTTGCCCATCGACAACCAATACTGGCATATCGCCACCGAGCCTTACGGCCCGGAGGGTAAATACGGCGCCGCGTTCACGTACGCGCTGGTGCTGATTCCGGCGCTATGGCTGGTGTGGTCCGCTTTCTCGGCGCACCGCGGCGCGGCCGCCGGGTCCGGCAAGTCTTGAAAGCCGGGCGTGGGGTGTAAGGCGCTCGCAGGCGCGGGCCGGACCCTCGCGTTTGCCCTTGCCGCCGCTTGCACGGCTCCCGGCGCGGGCGCGCAAACGCTCGAACAGAAAGTGGAAGTCCTGCAGCAGGAGGTCGACGACCTCAAAGCGCAGGCGCGAAACACTGCGCCGCAGAATCGGCCGTCTGCGCGTCAGAGTCTTCCGGAATATGCCTCGGCGCTCGATCGGGCCGAAACCCTTGGCAGCGGAGCCACCAGCTTTGCCGGCTACGGCGAAGCGGCCTATAGCAAGCTGCGTCAGTCCGGCGATGCCACCGCCGACCTGACGCGCTTCGTGTTCGGCATCTACCACCGCTTCAGCGATCGGCTCACCTTCCAGTCGGAGGTCGAGTGGGAGCACGGCGTGGTGAGCAGCGAGGACCACGGCGAATCCGAGGTCGAGCAAGCCTGGCTCAACTACAAATTCAGCGACGAGGTCAACGTCAAAGGCGGCCTGTTCCTGATCCCGCTCGGCATCATCAACGAAACGCACGAACCGCCGACCTACTACGGCGTATTCCGCAACGACGTCGAGACGCGCATCATTCCGACGACCTGGCGCGAGCTCGGGCTCGGCGTTCACGGCCTGGTCAGCGGAGGCCTCCGGTACGACGCCGGCCTGACGACCGGTTTCGACAGCGGCAAGCTCGACGATCCCGCTTTCGGCATCCGAAGCGCGCACCAGGAGGGACAGCTCGCCAACTCCCG
>DASSJA010000153.1:0-2072 GCA_035691445.1 Burkholderiales bacterium
CAGCGACCGCGCGATCGTGGATTTGAATATTCCCACCGGAATTCCGCTCGTCTACCAGCTGGATTCCGAGTTGCGGCCGACGCGGCACTACTATCTCGGTGACCCTGCGGAGGCCGCCGCGCGCGCACGTGCCGTGGCCGACCAGGGCAAGATCAGAAAGTGACCCTCACACGCTGGATCGGATTGGCGCTCGTCGTTACTCCGGTCCTGGGTTTGGCCCAGGGCGAGGCCGAAAAGCTCGACGCGCTGCGAACCCGCATCGAGGGGCTGCGCGCAAAGATAGCCGAGTCGGAGGGAAACCGCACCGAGGTGCGCGACCAGTTGCGGGACTCCGAGCGCGCCATTTCCGAAACCAACCGTGCGCTGCGCGCGCTGGCAGGCAGGCGCGCCGCTACGCAGGAGCAGATCAGGGCGCTGCAGCGGCGCAGCCAGGGGCTCGACGCGGAGATCGCGTCGCGCCGAGAGGCGCTGGGCAGACTGCTGACGCAACGCTACCTTCACGGCGAGCAAAGCGGCGGCATGAAGCTCCTTCTGTCGGGAGACAATCCCGCCACCATCGCGCGCGAGCTGCATTACTACGGCTATGTGTCCCGCGCGCAACTGGAGTTCATCGGCGGCCTGCGGGCGAGCCTCGCACGCCTGAAAGAGCTCGAGAGCGGAACCCGGGAGCGAAACGCCGAGCTCGCCGCAATCGAGTCGGACCGGCGTGCAGAGCGCACTGCGCTCATGCGGCAGCAGGCCGAGCACCGGAGAGTGCTCGCCGGGGTGTCCAGCCAGCTGCGCGAGCAGCGCCGCCAGGTGAAGCATCTCGAGCGTGACGAGTCGCGCCTGTCGCGCCTGGTCGAGGAGCTGCGAAAGGTCATTGCCTCGACGCCGCTCCTACGCAACGACAAGGTTCCCGAGCCCGGTGGGGACAGAGCTTTCGCCGGCCTGAAACGCGGGCTGCGACTGCCCATCAAGGGTGAACTCGCGAACCGCTTCGGTGCCCAACGCTCTGACGGGGGACCCTCGTGGAAGGGCGTATTCATCCGATCGCCCGCCGGGCAGGAAGTGCGGGCTGTCGCCCCCGGGCGCGTCGTGTTTTCCGACTGGCTTCGCGGCTTCGGAAACCTGCTCATCATCGACCACGGCAAGAGCTATCTGACCATCTACGGCAACAACGAATCGGTGCTCAAGCAAGTAGGCGATACGGTGCGTACGGGGGATGCGGTCGCTACGGTCGGAGCAAGCGGCGGCAACATGGAATCGGGTTTATACTTTGAGATCCGATACGAGGGCAAAGCGTTCGATCCCATGCGTTGGGTGTCTTTGAAATGAGCAGGGGCGATTCGGGACGCCGGCGCGAAGCTTAGGGCCAAAATCATGATCACGAAATTCAAGCAGGCCAGCCTCGTGCTGGTCGGCGTGCTGGCTGGAGTGCTGCTCAGCCTCAACTTCTCCGCGGTGGCGCAGCGCGACGGCGCCGGGCAATTCCCGCTCCCGGTGGATGAGCTGCGCGCCTTCGCCGAGGTGTTCGGGGCGATCAAATCGAGCTACGTCGAGCCGGTCGAGGACAAGAAGCTCATCACCGAGGCGATCAGCGGGATGCTCACGGGCCTCGATCCGCACTCCGCGTATCTGGACCAGGACGCCTTTCGCGAGCTCCAGGTCGGCACCCAGGGCGAGTTCGGCGGCCTCGGCATCGAGGTCGGAATGGAAGAAGGCTTCGTGAAGGTGGTCTCTCCCATCGAGGACACCCCGGCGTTTCGGGCCGGACTGAAGCCGGGGGATTTCATCATCAAGATCGACGACACCTCGGTGAAAGGCATGAGCCTGAACGACGCGGTCAAGCGCATGCGCGGCAAACCGAAAACGAGCATCAGACTAACCATCCTGCGAAAGGGCGAGCCGAAACCCTTCGAGGTATCGCTCACTCGCGATGTGATTCACGTGCAAAGCGTAAAGTCCAAATTGATCGAACCGGGCTACGGATGGATTCGAGTTTCGCAGTTCCAGGAGCACACCGGCGAGAATCTGGTAACGCACCTCGAAGCACTCTACAAGAGCGGACCGCTGAAGGGACTGATACTCGA
>DASSJA010000154.1:0-4685 GCA_035691445.1 Burkholderiales bacterium
CCTTCGGCTTCGAACATTCCCAGCGGACTGGCAAGCCGAGTTTCGGTGTCGCCGACGGCGACGCCGATCCAGCGGGTGCCGAAATCAAAAGCGACTATGGTGTGACCGGAGACTTTCGACGGGGCCACGGCCGCCTGGCTCACGCGTGTCCTGCCTCCTCCGAGAGCTTGGCGAAGTCGACTCCCAGGAGCTTCATCGCCGCGGGCAGGCGCTCCTCGGCGGGGGTATCGAAGATGATCGCATCCTTGGCTTCGACGGTAAGCCATGCGTTCTGCTTGATCTCGTTCTCGAGCTGCCCGGCCGCCCAGCCAGAATATCCGAGCGTCACCAGCATCTTGAGGGGACCACCGCCTTGCCCGACCGCCTCCAGGATATCCTTGGACGTCGTGAGGCCCATCCTGTCGTGCACCGCGAGCGTGGCCTGCCATTTGCCCGGAGGCTGATGCAGCACAAAGCCGCGATCGGTCTGCACCGGCCCGCCGAAATAGACGGGCTCGTTCACCAGGATGTCGGAGCTCAACCGCAGGCTCAGGCGCTCGAACAGCGTTCCCAGAGTCATCTCGATCGGGCGGTTGACGACCACGCCGAGCGCACCTTTGTCGCTGTGCTCGCATATGAGGGTCAGCGTGCGGGCGAAATACGGATCGACCATGTTGGGCATGGCGATCAGGAAATGATTGGTGAGGTCGACTTGAGCCATTGAGCCAGGTGCCTATTCTAATCCCCGGGGCGTGCTCGCGCACAATTCCCGTGCCCGGGCTTGCCTCGCAAGAACAACGGGGTTTCAAGCCGCGGCTCGGCGCTCCCTGAGAAACCCGGCAATTTTTTGCAGCAGATCGTCTTCCTGATACGGCTTCCCGAGAAAGTGGCTGACGCCGATTTCTTTCGCGTAGTTCTGGTGCTTGTCGGCGGTGCGCGAGGTGATCATGATGATCGGCACGCGGGCGAGACGCGCGTCGGCGCGCACGTTCCGCGTGAGATCGAAACCGTCCATGCGCGGCATTTCGATGTCGACCAGCATTACGTCGGGAACCAGCCCCTGCAGTTTCTCCATCGCCTCCACGCCGTCACGTGCGGTGATCACCAGGTAGCCCTGGCGCTCGAGCAGCCTCCCGGTGACCTTGCGCACGGTGAGCGAATCGTCCACGACCATGATGGTCGGCTGCGTAGCGGCAGCGTGCGGCTTGGGCGCTTCGTGAACGACGGTCGGGCGGGCGGCAACTTCCTTCAGCGCGAGCTGCACCGGATTCAGGATCAGCACGATCTCGCCGTTGCCGAGCACCGTCGCGCCGGTGATGCCGGCGATGCGCTGCAACTGCGGACCGATCGACTTGACCACGATTTCCTGATTGCTCCCGACCATTTCGTCGACGTGCAAGGCGATGGCGTTGGTGCCGCTGCGCAGGTACAGCGTCGGCGAGAAGCGCTTCTGCTCGGCGACCGCGTCCGACGAGCCCAGCAGGTGCGGTAGATAGTGAAATGGATAGTGACGGTCCTGCCACTCGGTCTGGCGCGACGCGTAGGCCGCGACCAGTTGCTCCTGCCTGAGCTGCAGCACCTGCTCGACCATCACTGCGGGAATCGCATAGGTCCTGCTACCGGCGCGCACCAGCACGGTTTGCGTGACGGCCAGAGTCAGCGGCAGGTAGATCGTAAATCGGGTCCCCTGCCCGCGCGTGAAGCGCATCTCCACGCGTCCGCCCAGCGCCGCCACCTCGCTGCGCACCACGTCCATGCCGACACCACGGCCGGCTACCTGGGAAACCTCTGCCGCGGTGGAGAACCCCGCATTGAAAATGAAGTCGGCAATTTCCGCCTCGGAGAGCGCTGCGCCCTTCGCCATCAGGCCCTTTTCGATAGCCTTCTCGCGGATCCGGTCGATATCCAGGCCGCCGCCGTCGTCGGACAGGGCGAGCTGCACCTCGTTGCCCTCCTGCTTCAGCTCCAGCCTGATTTCGCCGATTTCGGGTTTGTTCGCCGCCCGGCGTTTCGCAGGTTCCTCGATGCCGTGCGTGACCGCGTTGCGCAGCAGGTGCTCGAAAGGCCCGGTGATACGCTCGAGCACCGATCGGTCGAGCTCGACCTGCGTTCCCTTGATGTCCAGGTTGGCCCGCTTGCCGATTTCCTTTGCCGTCTGGCGCACGACGCGGTAGAGGCGCTCCTGCAGGCTGCCGAAGGGGACCATGCGCACGCGCATCAGGTCCTGCTGCAGGTCGCGGTTCAGGCGCGCCTGAGCGAGAAGGGCCTTTTCCGTCTCATCGACGGTATTGACGAGGTTGCCGTGCACGGTCGATACGTCGTTGACGCTCTCCGCCATCAGCCGCGTGACCTCCTGGAAGCGCGTGAAGCGGTCGAACTCGAGCGGATCGAATCCGCGCTGCGTTTCCTTGGCGAGTTCCAAGCGCGACTGCATCTGTGACTCGGATTGGATTTCGATCTCGCGCAGCTGCGCGCGAAGGCGCGCGACGTTGTCGGTGAGCTCCTGCATGGCTCCTTTGAGCGTGCGCATTTCGCCTTCGATGCGGCTGCGCGCGATGGCGACCTCGCCCGCCTCGTTCACCAGCCGGTCGACGACGTCGGCGCGCACCCGCAGCAGCGCCTTGGGCTGGATCTCGCGTTCCGATGGCGCAACCGCCTTGGGCGCGTCGGGCAGCTTCGCTTCGGCGGGGGGCGCGGTCGTCTCGGGCGCCGGCGCTTGCGCCGCGGCAGGAGCCGCAGGGGCAGTTTCGGGAACGGCGGTGTCCAGGGTCGCTTCGGGGCCGCCGGGCTTCTGCAGCCGGTCGAAGAGAATGCCCATGCGGTCCCACGAGGTCTCCAGCTCTTCGAACAGCGCCGCGGGCAGCGTCTTCACCGACAGCGCGTTTTCGACGCGCGTCTCCATGTGGTGCGTGAGCTCTCCCATCGCCATGGCGCCGGCCATGCGCGCGCTCCCCTTCAAGGTATGCAGCACGCGCTGCAGCCCCTGACCGAGCGCCGGGTTGCCCGGGTTGTCGCGCCAGTCGCGCAGCGCCGACCCCACCGACGGAACCAGCTCATGGGCCTCGTCGAGGAAGATCTGCATGAGCTCCGGGTCGAGGTCGTCGTCGAGCCTTCGATGGCGGCGCTCGAGCGTGATTTCCAGGTCGAGGTCATCGAGGGTGTCCTCGGGCGGCGAGGGTTCCTCGTCGATGTCTGCGGCGGGATCGAGCACGTCGCCGCGCGAGCGCGTCAACGGAGCCTGCGTCGGTTCATCTTGCCGGGCCGCGGAACCAGGCGCATCGCTCTCCGCCACGCGCTCGAGCAGCGCGATCAGCTCGGGAACCGGTTGCGGCACCCGCAGCCCGATCACGCTCGCAACCATGGTCTCGAGCGTGTCGATCGCCTCGCCGACCAGCAGCTGTTCCTCCTCGGAAAGCTCGCTCGTCGCCAGTTTTTGCAGCGCGCTCTCGAGTGCGTAGCCGAGATTCGACAGGGCGGAGATTTTCACGGTCCCCGAGGTCCCCGCGAGCGTGTGCACGGCGCGCAGCAAGGCATCGCTCACCACACCGTGCTGGCGCAAGGTTTCGTGCTCTTCCCTGATCGCGGAAATGTGCGCACGCGCTTCGCCGCTGAAAATGGTGAAAAGCGTCGTCGAAACCCGGTGCGCACCGAGCTGAACGGATTCCTCCGGCTCTGCCGCGCCGGCCGCAGGTCCGCCGGTTTCCTGAACGAAGCCCGGTTGTTCCGCCGCCGCCGGCCTGTCCGCCGCGGAGGAGGAAGCGTCCACGGGCGTCGGGGCGCGCTCCTCCGGGGCTTCGCCGCGGCGAACGCGCTCGGCCGCGGCAACGATCGCCCGCTCGTCGCTCGATGCCCCGCCGGCTTTCAGGCGTTTCACGTTTTCGGAAAAATACTCGTGCGCAAGGCCGATCAGCTGCAGCAGGGGGGGGGTTGCGGCGCGTTCCTCCTGGATCCACAAATTCATCGTCTGCTCGATCGCCCACGCGGCTTCACCGAGGCGCATGAGGCCGACCATGCGCCCGCTGCCTTTCAGCGTGTGAAAGCCCCGGCGAATCGTCGCGAGCGCTTCCTTGTTGGCATGCTGCTCGCGCACGGTATCAAGCTGCTCGCGGACGCTTGCCAGTACTTCGTCGGATTCCTCCAGGTAGACCCCGAGGAGCTCGGCGTCCACGGCCTCGGCGCTCGCATCGATGAGCTTGGCGGCCTCTGGGGAGGGGGAAGGCGTCTCCGCGGAGGTGATCTTTTCGATCGCGTCCTTCAGGAACGGCGTCAAGGGCATGGTATTGCTCTTGTCGAGGGCCTTGAGCGCCTGTCCCGCCGAAGCCTCGAGTTTCTGATCTGCGACGAGCCCCGCGTCTTTCTGCAGGGCGGCGAGATTCTTCTTCAGCTCGTCCCGGAGCGCGCCGTCCTGCGGCTTGACTTTCCACTCCTCGTAGAGGTTCGCCGTCTCGCGCTGCTGCTCGAGGATGTGCGCCTCGATCGTAGCGGGCTCCCGGGCGGGATCGCCCTCCTCTTTCCTCGGTGCCGCGATCGGCCGCATCGCGGCCTCGAAGTCGGCATTTCCATGCACCAGGCTCTCTATGTAGAAACCGAGACCCGAGAGAGTCTGGGCGATACGTTCGAAGTCCTGCGGGCTCGCGCTGTGATCAGGGCCGGACAGACGACGTATTTCCCCGGCCGTTGCGTCGAGCGTTTCCTGTGCTCGCTTT
>DASSJA010000155.1:0-2004 GCA_035691445.1 Burkholderiales bacterium
CCGTAGGCGAAGACCCCCGCGAATACGAGGGCGTCCACGAGGGTGAGCGCCCAGGTGGGGAGGACCCCGACGAGCTCTCCCAGGAGCCCATCACCCCGAGGGTGCCGCCGGTGGTGATCCCCCGATGGGTCCAGCTGGTACTCCTCCCGCTCGCACTCCTCGGAATATGGGCGCTGGCGCGCGCCGCCGGGACCGTCTTCTTGATCTTGGTGATCGCTTCCGTGGTGGCGCTGATCCTGAATCCGCTCGTGCGCATGCTGGAGCGGATCAAGGTGCCGCGCGGGCTCGCGATCGCGACGGTGTATCTGGCATGGGTCGCGGTGATCGTCGGGATTGGCGTGGCTTTGTCCGAACCGGTCTCGACCCAGGTCAGCCACTTCCAGAACGACGTCCCGAGTCTCACCCGCCAGGCAAACCGCGACCTCGCGAATCTCCAGAAGTTCCTCGACAACCACGGGATCAAGGTCCACATCCAGCAGCAGGGCCAGACCGCCCTGCAGACCCTCCAGAAGGACGCGCTCAAGCGCTCGGGCGACATCGTCTCGTTCTCGCGAGACCTGCTCCAGCAGATCGTCACGATCGGGTTCGACCTGGTCCTGATCCTCGTGCTCTCGATCTATCTGCTCGTGTACGGCAAGCCGATCGGGGAGCTGGTGCGGCGCATCATGCCCGATGGCGACGGGACGCCCGAGGACGACTTCCCGCTGCTGATCCAGCGCGCCGTGTTCGGCTACGTCCGGGGTCAGATCCTGTTCAGCCTGATCATGGGCGCGAGCGCCGCTCTCGGCCTGTGGATCTTCGGGGTCGTCGGGATCTTCCCCGACGGCCAGCGCTTCGCACTGTTCTTCGGGGCCTTCTACGGGCTCATGGAGTTCATCCCGTACATCGGCCCGATCATCGGCCCGCTACCGGCGATCCTGGTGGCGCTGTTCAACGACCCGATCAGCGCCGTGTGGGTGACGCTGATGTTCATCGCCCTGCAGCAGTTCGAGGGCCATTTCGTCGCCCCGCAGGTGTTCCGGATCTCGCTGCGGATAAACCCGATCCTGATCATCCTCTCGCTGCTGCTCGGCTATGAGCTGTACGGGATCGTCGGCTCGCTGATTGCGCTGCCGATCGCCGCGGTGATTCGCGAGACGGTCGTGTACCTGCGCCGCCACACGGTGCTTGAGCCGTGGGGAACGATGAACCCGATCGCCGCGTTGGGCCCGCAGTCACAGCCGGCCGTGTGTCCTGATTGCGGGGCGCCGGCCGGATCCCAGGATGGGTTCTGCCGCTCCTGTGGCGCGTCGCTCGAGCCTGAGGTCCGAGTCGGCCGCAGGTAATAGCCTCCACCCGTTGTCGACGAGCACCGAAACCGACGGCGCGACCCTGGCCGTCCGCGATGTCACCAAGCGGTTCGGGTCGCGAACGGCGGTCGCCCCGATCAGCTTCGCGCTCGAGCCCGGTCAACTGGTCGGGATCATCGGCCCCAACGGCGCCGGCAAGACGACGCTGCTCTCGATCCTGGCGGGCGTCACGCCGGCGACCGCCGGCGAGGTGCGCCAGCCCGCCGGCAAGATCGGGTGGGTCCCGCAGCAGCCCGCTCTCTACTCCAAGCTCTCGGTGGCAGAGAACCTCCGTCTGTTCGCGCGTCTGGAGAAGCTCGAGGACCCCGAAGAGGCCGTCGGCAGGATGCTTGGTCAGACGGACTTGGAGGACCGCGCCGACGACGAGGTTGGGCGCCTGTCTGGCGGTAACCAGCAGCGCGTCAACATCGCGATCGGCCTGCTATGTGCGCCCGCGGTGCTGTTGCTCGACGAGCCCTCGGCGTCGCTTGACCCGCGTCAGCGCGAGCGGTTGTGGGAGTTCATCGGCGGCCTGGCCGGCGGCGGCACGACGGTCGTGTTCTCGACTCACAACGTCGCCGAGGCCGAGCGCTACGCCGACCGATTGCTTGTCCTGGTTGACGGCGAGCTGTTGTTCACGGGCACGCCGGCCGAGCTCGAGCAGGCGGTGGGCGGT
>DASSJA010000156.1:0-2492 GCA_035691445.1 Burkholderiales bacterium
CGAAGGTATCGAGATCCTCCCGGTGGCCCGCATAGGCGAAGCCCTAGAACAGTGGCGCGCGTGAACCAAGCGTAGGCGGACGTCAGGACGGGCGACGTGAGCAGACCGATGATGCGAGCGATGGTGCTCGATGCGCCGGGCCGTCCTTTGCGTCCGGCGACGATGCCGCGGCCGGTCCCCGGCCCGCAGCAAGTCCTGGTTGCGGTGCGCGCTTGCGGGGTGTGCCGGACCGATCTCCATCTCGTCGATGGCGAGCTACCTGATCCGAAGCAGCCGGTGGTCCCGGGCCATGAGATCGTCGGCACGGTGGTCGAGCGCGGCACGGATGCCGAGCACGCGATCGGTACACGCGTCGGCATACCCTGGCTCGCCTCAACGTGCGGCCGCTGCAGCTTCTGCTCGAGTGGACGCGAGAACCTGTGCGACCAGGCGCGCTTCAATGGCTATCAATGCGACGGCGGATACGCCGAATATGCTCTTGCCGATGCGCGCTACTGCTTTGCCTTGCCGGCACGCTACCCGGATCTCGATGCAGCTCCGCTGTTGTGCGCAGGGCTCATCGGTTACCGCGCCTATCGGCTCGCCGGCAACGCGCGCAGCCTCGGCATCTACGGGTTCGGTGCCGCCGCGCATTTGATCGCGCAGGTTGCGGCCGCGCAGGGTCGCGACGTCTTCGCCTTTACGCGGCCCGGCGACGCGTCGGGGCAGGCGTTCGCGCGCCGGGTCGGCGCGACGTGGGCCGGGGGCAGCGACGAGCTTCCCCCGGTGCCGCTCGATGCAGCGTTGATCTTTGCGCCCGTGGGTGCGCTGGTGCCGGCAGCGCTGTCCGCGGTAACAAAAGGCGGCAGCGTAATCTGTGCCGGCATCCACATGAGCGACATCCCGGTCTTTCCGTATCGGTTGCTGTGGCAGGAGCGCGGCGTGCGCTCGGTAGCCAATCTGACGCGCGAGGACGCCCGCGACTTCCTTGCGCTCGCAGCGGCGGTGCCTCTTTCCGTGCATACGACGCCTTATCCGCTTTCCGCGGCAAATGACGCACTTGCGGATTTGCGCGCCGGATCCATCGACGGCGCCGCGGTGTTGACGATCGATCGCTGAAGGCGTCGAATAGACGCACCGGTCGCGCGCGGCAGCTTCGGCTGTCGCGCCCGCCTTCCACATCCGCTGCAAATCCCACGAAAGGAGTAACCATGGCCAGGAAGTCAGCCTCGAAGTCCACTCGTCGCGGCGCCAAGAGAGGCAAGGCTGCGAACAAGGCACCCGCGACTCCGAGACGAAATCCCGCGGGGGCGAAACTCGGCGATCTTCCCAAGATGGCCAAGGCCCTCACACCCGAGCAGGCCTTCGAGCTCTATCGGGCCAACGCAAGAATGGCCCTCGAGGTCATCGATGCGGCGATCGAGAGCACGGCGAAGCTGCGCAAGCTTCAGTTCGAAGGCGAAGAGGAAGCGCGTTCCATGCAAAAGAAGGCCGTGCGGCACGCCGCCGAGGCGAGCGATCCGCAGTCGCTGGTCGCCGCGGGCCAGGCGGTGACCCAGGAAGCCGTCGAGAAGGCGATGCGCTACTGGTCGCAGATGTTCGACATGATCGTCGAAATCCAGAAGCGGCTCTTCGCGCTGATCGAGCAGCAGGTGGGCGACCTTCCAGGCGCCCGTCAGGCGCGCGCCGCCATGGCGATGATGCCCGACCTCACTCAGGCACAAGGCCTGGTGCGGGCTATGCAGGGGATGATGTCCTCAGGCGGCTCCGCCTTCGAGTCGATGCAGCGGGTGATGGGAGATTTCACCCGCCTCGCCCAGAAGTCGGTGCCCGGGATGCGGCCCTGACGGGCCCAAGAGCGCTCGCGCCGCAGGCACGGCGGGAGGCGCTCGCGCAAGGGATTATTCCGCGGGGCCGTCTGCGAGTATCCGCTCGCCGTGAAGTGAAGGTCGAAGGAGAGTGACGGTCGCCGCGGGGAGAGAGAAGTTGCCGCAATCCGTCATCGGGCCGAGCGCAGCGACGCAATCGCGAATCCATCGCACGGGAACCGCGTACGAAACATCGCGTGCGCGGTACGGCTCGAGCAACAAGACTGGCATATGTCTTGCTTAGTCCCTGAATACGTATGGAAAAATGGGACAGGGCTCCGAAGTGGTGCATGAAATGAGGCCCGAGCCGGGGAGGCGATTCCCGATGAAGCGCAGCCCATAGCCGATCAGGGGCACATTACAGTCGCGGCGCACGGGGCAACATAGCCCCGGGGTATTGAGGACCCGGGGGGCGTCGCGTCAGCACGTTTGGGGACGTGGATACGGAAGGGGGGAGGGATTTCAGGGAGCCGGCAGGTGGCCGGCTGGAAGAAACAACAACACACGGCGTGGCCATGACGCTCGGTAACTCCTGTGTCACCGCGGGCTCGGAAAATCTCGGCATCTTCGCCGCGATTCTCCTTATTAGCCCATTCCCATGAGCAGCCTGTTGCGTCCCAACGGTGGCGGTGGCGTGGCCTTTCT
>DASSJA010000157.1:0-3177 GCA_035691445.1 Burkholderiales bacterium
TCGGCGCTGCGCACGATGACCAGATCTCCGGTCACGACCGGAGCCGACAGGACTTCGCTCGACACGCGCGCGCGCCACCGCACCTTGCCGGAGGCCGCATCCAGGGTGATCACTTCGCCTTCGAGCGTCCCTACCGCGACCAGCGCCCCGTCAGAGCCCACGCCCGCGGAAAGAGCGTGCCCGGCGTTGACCCGCCACGATTCGCGCCCGCTTGTCGCGTCGAAGCGCGCGACTGTGCCGTCCTGGGCCGCGGCGTAGACGCCACCGACCGCCAGCGCGGGAAAGAATATGGCGTCTCCCTCGTCGCCGACGCTCGCCTGCCACAGGGTGCGCACCGGCAAGTTCGCGGGCAACTCCGCTAGCTCGGCCATCTTGGGCCCGGGTGAGCCCGAGCATCCGGCGAGCACTATCGCGCCGGCGAAGACAAGCCGCCGCATCAACCCTCTCCGAGCGCTTCGAGCTTGAGGCGCAGCGTCTCGCGCAGAGGTCCTGGATCGGCCTTTTCCAGGGCGGCCTTGTACGCGGCCCGGGCCTCGGAGGGTTTCTTCTGCACGGACAGTATGTCCCCGCGCAGCGAGGCGTAGAGGGCGTCGAAGCTCGGGGGCGGCTTGACCTCCAGAACCTTCAGCGCCGCGTCGGGTTCCTTGTCGTCGAGCAGCACGCTCGCGAGCCGCAGCGCGGCGATCGCGCGCACCTCGTCGCCCTTCGCATGGTCGACCGCCCACTGCAGCTGCGCACGCGCGGTCTTCAGGTCCCCCGCCTGGAACTGGACCTTGGCGGACACGAGGGCCGCGAGCGGCGCGTACGCGCTGCGGGGAAAGTCCTCGAGGATGGATCCCGCGGCCTGCTGGGTGGCCTTCAAATCGTTCGCGCGGGCCGCTTTCTGCAGCGCGTCGTACAGCGGGGCGGCCTGCACCGATTGCGAGCGCTGATACCACAGCCAGCCGTTCCACGCGCCGACAGCGGCCGCCACCAGAATCGCACCCAGGGCAACCGCGCCGCCGTGCTCTTTCCACCAGGCCTTCAGCGCGGCAAGCTGCTCCTGTTCTTCGAGATCGTATTTGCTCATTGATTTCCCTCGGTTTCGGCGGAGCCGAAAAGCAGATCTGAAATCGCCTCCGGCAGACGTTCCAGCGACACGCGGAATTGCGCGCGCTCCTCGCGCAGGGTCTTGACGCTCGCTTCACCTGCCTGCGCCTCTTCATCCCCCACGATCACCGCGATCGGCGCCCCGCTCACGTCGGCTTTTTTCATCTGCGATTTGAAGCCGCTCGGGCCGCAATGCTGGAGGACGCTGAATCCGGCTTCGCGCAGAGCCTCGGCCACGCGGAACGCGAACCGCCCCGCCAGCTCCCCCTGATTTACGAGGTACACGTCCGGAGAAGTGCGCTCGCCGGAATCCGCGATGAGCGCGAGCAGACGCTCGATGCCAATCGCAAACCCGCACGCCTGAGCCGGCTTGCCCCCGACCTGCTCGAGCAGGCCATCGTAGCGTCCGCCCGCGCAAACCGCCCCCTGGGCGCCGAGTTGCTCGGTTACCCATTCGAACACGGTGAGGTTGTAATAGTCCAGGCCTCGCACGAGCCGCGGATTGATCTCGTAACGATGTCCCGCGTCTTTGAGTATCGCCTGCAAGCCCTCGAAGTGCTTGAGCGATTCCTCGCCCAAGGTATCGAGCAGGCGGGGGGAGCCGGCGATGAGGGCCTGCATCGCCGGGTTCTTGCTGTCGAGCACCCTCAGAGGGTTGGTGCGCAGTCGGCGCCGCGAGTCCTCGTCGAGGTCTTTCTCCCGGGAAGCGAGGTAGGCCACCAGAGACTCGCGATACGCCGCGCGCTCCGCGGCCGAGCCCAGGCAGTTGAGCTGCAGCTTGATGCCGGTGAGATTCAGGTCCCCCCACAGCCGCGCACACATGAGGAGCAGCTCGGCGTCGACGTCGGGTCCCGGGAAGCCGAGAGCCTCGGCGCCGACCTGATGGAACTGGCGGTAGCGGCCCTTTTGCGGCCTTTCATGGCGGTACATGGGGCCGAGGTAGTAGAGCCTCTGCCCTCCGCCGTAGAGCAGGCTGTGCTCCGCGGCCGCGCGCGCGACCGAAGCGGTGGCTTCCGGGCGCAGCGTCAGTGACTCCTGGTTCAGCTCGTCGGTAAAGCTGTACATCTCCTTCTCGACAATGTCGGTAGCCTCGCCTATGGCCCGGCGGAAGAGCGCCGTGTGCTCGAGGATGGGCGTGCGCACGTTGCGGTAGCCGTAGCTTCGCAGCCAGTCGCGCAAAAGCTCCTCCAGGGCTTCCCAGCGCTCGGCCTCGTCGGGCAGGATGTCGTTCATTCCGCGCAATGCGCGGATGGGCTCGCTCATGTCGATTTGCCGCGCCGGCTACACCGCGGCTTTGATCGGAATGCTCGTCTTTTTTCCGGGCGGGTCACGCCGCAGGCGCCCGCCCTCCCCGTAAGCGGCGCGGACGTATTCCTCGACCAGCTGCTGGAACTCCTCTGCGATGCGCTCGCCCTTCAGGGTCACGGTCTTCTCTCCGTCAACGTACACCGGCGCGACCGGGCGCTCCCCGGACCCTGGCAGGCTGATGCCGATGTTGGCGTGCTTGCTCTCGCCCGGTCCGTTGACGACGCAGCCCATGACCGCGACGTGCATGTCCTCGACCCCGGGGTAGCGATCGCGCCACCGGGGCATCTGCTCGCGCAGGAAGCGCTGGATCTTCTCGGCGAGCTCTTGAAAGGTGGTGCTGGTCGTGCGGCCGCATCCGGGGCAGGCGATCACCAGCGGCGAAAACGAGCGCAACCCCATGGTCTGCAGCAGCTCCTGGGCGACGACCACCTCGCGCGTACGGTCCCCGCCCGGGTCGGGCGTGAGCGAGATCCGGATCGTGTCGCCGATGCCCTCCTGGAGGAGGACACCGAGCGCAGCAGTCGAAGCAACAATGCCTTTTGTTCCCATTCCGGCTTCGGTCAACCCGAGATGCAAGGGATAGTCGCAGCGCCGGGCCAGCTCGCGGTACACCGCGATCAGGTCCTGGACTCCGCTCACCTTGCACGAGAGGACGATGCGATCTCCGGGCAAACCGAGCTCCTCGGCGCGGGCCGCGGACTCCAAAGCCGACACGACCAGCGCCTGCCGCGTGACCGCGTCCGAATCGAGCGGCTCGGCCGCGCGCGCGTTCTCGTCCAT
>DASSJA010000158.1:0-3151 GCA_035691445.1 Burkholderiales bacterium
CATCGAACCCGGAGCATGGAACGCGCTTGCACCGGGCCATCCCTTCCTGCGCCACGAGTTTCTCCATGCACTGCACGAAACCGGCTGCGCGTGCGAGCGCACGGGTTGGGCTCCCCGCTATCTCACGCTGTGGCAAGGCGACTCGCTCGTGGGCGCCATGCCGCTCTACTCGAAGTCCCATTCCTACGGCGAATACGTTTTCGACTGGGCCTGGGCCGACGCCTATCACCGCTGCGGCCTTTCGTACTATCCGAAGCTTCTCGGAGCGATCCCTTTTTCTCCGGTCACCGGGCCGCGGCTTCTGGCGCGTGATGGCGCGACCCGGGCTCTCCTCGTTCGCGCCGCTCTCGGGTTCGCGCGAGACGCGTCCTCGCTGCACGTCCTGTTCCCCACCGAGCCCGAAGCGCGCGAACTGGAATCGGCGGGGCTGATGCTGCGGCGGTCGGTGCAGTTCCACTGGGAGAACCGCGGCTACGCGAGCTTCGGGCAATTCCTCTCCGATCTCGCCTCGGTCAAGCGCAAGAAGATCCTCCAGGAGCGCCGCAGAGTGCACGATGCGGGAGTGAGGATGCGGCGGATGGTCGGCGCGGAGATCGGGGATGAGCATTGGACCTTCTTCACGCGCTGCTACAACGGCACGTACCGCGCGCACCATTCGACGCCTTATCTCAACCTCGAGTTCTTCAGGCGGCTCGGGCAGTCGCTCCCCGGAAACGTGCTCATGGTGATCGCCGAGATCGAAGGGAAACCGATCGCGAGCGCCCTGAACATTTTCTCGCAGGAGGTGCTGTACGGACGCTATTGGGGCTCGGTCGGTCACGTTCCGCTGCTGCATTTCGAAACGTGCTACTACCAGGCGCTGGAGTTCTGCATAGAACGCGGCATCGGCGTCTTCGAGGGAGGCGCACAAGGAGAGCACAAACTCGCGCGCGGCTTCATGCCGGTCGAGACCTGGTCCGCGCACTGGCTGCGCCACCCGCAGTTCTCGGACGCAGTGGAGCGATTTCTCGCCCACGAGTCGAAGGGAGTCGAGCGGTACGTGAACGAGCTGAACGAGCACAGCCCGTTCCGGGCGGGGAACTAGGGTTATTTGCCTTTGGGAAGGCCGCCGAGGAGCGCGGCGACCTGGCGGGGAGCGCGCAAGGCCGGCGCGGGGCGGGGCGTCGCGGGGGCGGCTTGCGCCGGCTCGTACGGGGAGCTGAAAATCGGGTCCACGCTCTTTGCCGCTTGAGCCGGACGCGTGAGGCGGTCGCGCTCCCGGTCTCCGCGGCGCGGTTTTCTCTCCCGCGCCGCGGAATGTCCGCGGCTCGCGGGCCTGCTCATCATGGAAGGCACGACGCTCAGATCGGGCTCGAAGCCCGGAACAATCTTCCTGGGAATATTCAGCCGTATCGTCTTTTCTATCGCGTCGAGGCGCTCGTGCTCTTCGGCACACACCAGCGAAATCGCCTCGCCGCTCGCCCCGGCGCGGCCGGTGCGGCCGATGCGGTGAACGTAGTCTTCGGGAGCGCCGGGCAGCTCGAAATTCACCACGTGCGGCAGATCCTCGATGTCCAGCCCGCGCGCGGCGACATCGGTCGCCACCAGCACGCGGACCTTGCCTTCCTTGAAATCGGCGAGCGCCTGAAGCCGCTCGGGCTGGCTCTTGTCCCCGTGGATGGCGGCGGTATGAATGCCGTCGCGATTGAGCTGGTAGGCCAGCCGATTCGCCCCCATGCGGGTCGAGGTGAACACCAGAACCTGGCGCAGATCGCGCGATTGAACGAGATACGAAAGGAGCTCCCGTTTGCGCTCCCGCCTCGCGGGGTGGACGAGGTGCGTGACCGACTCCGCCGCGGCGTTGTTCCGCGCCACCTGCACCAGGACCGGGTCATGCAGGAACGAATCGGCGAGAACGCGGATCTCCCCGGTGAGCGTGGCGGAGAAGAGCAGGTTCTGGCGCTGCCTGGGCAGGAGCGCCATGATGCGGCGCACGTCGGGAATGAAGCCCATGTCGAGCATGCGGTCGGCCTCGTCGAGCACGAAGGCCTCGACTTGCTGCAGGTTGACCGCCTTCTGCTGTACGTGGTCGAGCAGCCGTCCCGGCGTGGCCACCAGGAACTCGACACCCTGGCGCAGCGCTGCCGTCTGCGGCTTCATATCGATGCCGCCGAACACCACGGTACTGCGCAGGCCGACGTACTTGCCGTAGATGCGCACGCTTTCTTCGACCTGCGCGGCGAGCTCCCGGGTGGGCGTGAGGATCAAGGCCCGCACCGGGTGCCGCGCAGGAGACGCGCTCGTGTTGGCGTGGCGTGCAAGACGCTGCAGGAGCGGCAGCGTAAAGCCCGCCGTCTTGCCGGTTCCGGTCTGGGCGCCGCCCATGACGTCGCGTCCCTGCAAGACCAGCGGAATCGCCTGCGCCTGGATCGGAGTGGGCTCGACGTAGCCCTGCTCCGAAACCGCTTTCAGCAGCTCGGGGAGCAGGCCCAGTTCGGCAAAACTCGACAAACGGATTCTCTCCTTCCGCCCCGGGTCCGGGCCGAAGAAACTTCAGTCAATAGGGGTAAACCTGCGGACAGGGCGGATGACAATCACCCGCATTATAGCAAAAGAAGCGGGGCCGCCCTAATCACGCCCATGAGGCACGCCGCTCAAGCACCCGCCCCTTGACGCTCCAGGGCCCACGCAACGTGCTCGCGCACCAGCTCCGATGAATCCCGAGTGCGCGAACGCAGCGCGGCTGCGGCGCGATCGCTTCGCGGAGCGTTGCCGAGCCCCACGGCGAGATTGCGCAGCCAGCGCTCGTAGCCGATCCTGAGGATCGCGCTGCCGGCCATTCGCCGCCGGAACTCCTCCTCGGTCCACGCGAAGAGCTCCACCAGCTCGGCGCTGTCCAGGCCGTTGCGAACCCGAAAGTCGGGCTCCTGCGTGATCCGTGCATAGCGGTTCCATGGACATACGAGCTGGCAGTCGTCGCAGCCGAACACGCGGTTGCCGACCAGCGGTCGCAGCTCGACGGGGATCCTTCCCTTCAATTCGATGGTGAGATAGGAAATGCAGCGCCTCGCGTCGAGTTGATACGGCGCGACTAACGCGTGCGACGGACATACGTCGATGCATATCCGGCACCTGCCGCAGTGCACGTCGACTGGAGCGTCGCACGGAAGGG
>DASSJA010000159.1:0-10478 GCA_035691445.1 Burkholderiales bacterium
AGCCAGAAAAACTTGGCGCGTCTCTTGCCGATAAAAAAAATTCATTTGCACGCCGCGAACGCTTGACACGATGCTTTTGCAGTTGCTATATATTGCGAACCGAGCGCGCGACTCGTAAGCGCTCGTCGATTCCGGTTCCGCCGCGGAATTAGGAAAGCCCGGTCTTCGCAGATGACGCAGCCTCGCACGGATGCGGCGAGGGCGGACCGGTTTTTGCTGAGTCCACGGTATCAACCCCGGCTGGGAGGGAAGCCGTGGCCGGGGCCATTCGAAACTCGTCAACAACGAACCCCAAGGGGATCCCATGAACAAGCTGGAAATCATCGATCACATCGCCAAGTCCGCCGACATCTCCAAGGCCGCCGCGGGACGCTCGCTCGATGCCACGGTCACCGCGATCAAGACGGCGATGAAGAAGGGCAGCATGGTGACCCTGGTCGGTTTCGGAACGTTTTACGTGGGCCGGCGCGCGGCGCGTACGGGACGCAATCCCCAGACCGGCGTGGAGATCAGCATCAAGGCGGCGAGGGTTCCCAAGTTCCGTCCTGGAAAAGCCCTCAAGGATGCAGTAAACTAGCGCCCCCTTCCGGGTGTCCGTCGAGCGCGGGCGCCGCGCGTTTTCCGTGAGGGGTGCTTAGCTCAGCTGGTAGAGCGTCGCCCTTACAAGGCGAATGTCGGCGGTTCGATCCCGTCAGCACCCACCAAATGGTCGCGAGCCGAGAGCGCAGACACCGGCTTGCGCGCGGGAGGATTGAACGCGGAGCGGTAGTTCAGCTGGTTAGAATACCGGCCTGTCACGCCGGGGGTCGCGGGTTCGAGTCCCGTCCGCTCCGCCAGAACTGGATCAATGGGGTGCCGCGGGCGCCCCATTTGCTTTCGAGAGAGACATGTTCGATTTCGTCGCCAGACACAAGCGCCTGCTGCAAATAGTGCTGGGGCTGATCATCGTCCCGCCGTTCGCGTTCTGGGGAATCCAGTGGACCCAGCGCGGAATGGCGGTGGGCGAAGTCGCCGAGGTCGGCGGACAGAAAATCAGCGAGCAGGAGTTCAGCGAGGCCTTGCAGCGCGAGCAGGACCGCCAGAGGGCGATCCTCGGGAAGAACTACGACTCGGCGCTGTTCGACTCGCCCATGATGCGCCGGGAGGTGCTGGAGGGCATGATCTCGCAGCGCCTCCTGATGCAGCACGCGGCGCGCGGCTACCTCACCGTGCCCGACGAGACGCTCGTCGAGACCACGAAGTCGATACCCGCCTTCCAGGTGGACGGCAAATTCTCCCGAGAGCGCTACGACGCCGCGCTTCAGGTCGAGAGAATGAGCCCCGAGGCCTTCGACGCGGCGCTGCGGCGCGATCTGGTGGTGCAGCAGCTGAGCAGCGCGCTGGCCGAGTCCGGCTTCGTCTCGAAGACCGCTGCAAGCCGGTTCGCGGAGCTGCGCTCCCAGCAGCGGGAGATCGCCGAGCATCGGGTCGAGGCGGACGTGCGCCTTGCGCAATCCAGGATCTCCGCGGACGCGGCCCGGGCGTTCTACGACAGCAATCCCGCCCGCTTCCAGGTGCCCGAGGAAATCCAGGTCGAGTACGTGGTGCTGAGCACGGATACCCTGCTCGCGTCGGAGCAGGTCGGCGCCGACGAGGTCAAGGCCTACTACGAGGCCAATCTGACCAGGTACGGCGAGCCGGAGCAGCGCCGCGCGAGCCACATCCTGATCTCCGTGAAGAACGGCGCGAGCGATGCGGACAAGCGCAAGGCGCGCGAGCGGGCCGAGCAGATCCTCGCGCAGCTGCGCAAGTCGCCGGGAAGCTTCGCCGAGATCGCGAAGAAGGAGTCCGGCGATCCGGGCTCGGCGTCCAAAGGGGGCGACCTCGGCTTCTTCTCGCGAGGCATGATGGTGCGGCCCTTCGAGGACGCCGCGTTCCGCCTCAAGCCCGGCCAGATCAGCGACCTGGTCGAGTCCGACTTCGGCTTTCACATCATCAAGGTGACGGCGATCAAGCCGGGCAGGATGAAGACCCTGGAGCAGGTGCGGCCCGACATCGAGCTCGAGCTGAAAAGGCAGCAGGCCGGCAGGCATTTCGCCGAGGCTGCGGAAACGTTCAGCAACATGGTATACGAGCAGTCCGATTCCCTGAAGCCGGTGGCCGACAAATTCAAGCTCGCCATCCAGCAGGCGCAGGGCGTGACGCGCCAGTCGGCGAGCGTGCCGGCGCTGAACAATTCGCGCCTGCTCGCGGCGCTGTTTTCCGACGATTCCCTCAAGAACCGGCGCAACACCGAGGCGGTGGAGACCAGCCCGGGCACCCTGGTTTCGGCGCGCGTGCTGAATCACAAACCCGCGAGCCCGCGTCCGTTCGAGCAGGTCAGGGACGGCATCGTCAAGCAGCTCGCTCAGCAGGAAGCCGTCGCGCTCGCGAGAAAACAGGGCGAGGCGCTTCTCGAGGAGCTGAAGAAGGGGAAGACCCCGGCGGTGAGCTTCGGAGCGCCCAGGCTCGTCAGCCGGGACGATCCCAAGGGTCTCGACCCCGAGGCTCTTTCCCGGATCTTCGGGATCGACGCGACCAAGCCGCCGGCGTACGCCGGCGTGGAATCGAAGGACGGCTACGCGATCTACCGGATCGCGCGAGTCGTCGACATCCAGCCGGACGAAGCGCGCCAGCGCAGCGTCCAGAGCGAGCTCGGGCGGGCGAGCGGCTCCCAGGACTTCAGGTCCTTCATGGAAGCGCTGCGCGCCGACGCGAAGGTGGAGATCAGCAGGGACGCGCTGGAGAAAACGAACTAGGCGGGATCCGCCGGCCCGGCGGCCGGAATTTCCGCCACCACCGCGTTGAATCCCGCGTCGGCGTGAACGATCTCCGCGGTCACGCATGCGGCGAGATCGGAGAGCAGGAACGCCGCGACGTTGCCGATCTCCTCGGTGGTGACATTGCGGCGCAGCGGCGCCGTCTCCTCGACGTACTTCAGGATCTTCCCGAACCCCGAAATGCCGCTCGCGGCGACCGTCCTGATCGGCCCGGCCGAGATGCCGTTGACGCGAATTCCCTTCGGCCCCAGATTGGCGGCGAGATAGCGCACGCTGGACTCTAGGCTCGCCTTCGCGAGCCCCATGGTGTTGTAGTTCGGGACCACGCGCTCGGCGCCCAGATAAGTCATCGTGAGGAGCGCAGACTTGCGCCCCTGCATCAGCGGCAGCGCCGCTTTCGCGAGCGCGGCGAAGCTGTAGGAGCTGACGTCGTGGGCGATCCGGAAGGCTTCGCGCGACATCCCCTCGAGAAAATCGCCGGCGATCGCCTCGCGAGGCGCGAAGGCGATCGCGTGGACCAGTCCCTCCAGGCCGTCCCAGCTCCTCGCGAGCCCGGCGAACAGGGCGGCGATCTCCGCGTCGCTCGCCACGTCGCAGGGGAACGCGAGCTTGCTGCCGAGCTCGCCCGCGATTTCGATGACGCGCTCCTTGAAGCGGTCGTTCTGGTAGGTGAAAGCGAGCTCCGCGCCTTCGCGCCGCGCGGCTTTCGCGATGCCATAGGCGATCGAGCGGTTCGAGAGGAGCCCCGTGATCAAGACGCGCTTGCCCGCGAGAAAGCCCATTTTTCTTCCGTTCCTTCGGCCAGGATCGTCGAATTGTATCGGATTCGACCTGTGCCGAACCGTTCGCGCTGCCGGGAAGCGACGGCCCGGCGAAAAATGCTAGATTACGTCCGCGTTTTCCACTCGGACTCGCGGGACGGATCGGAGGCTAGTGAATGCAGCTTGGATCGACCAACCGGTTCGCCGCCGCGCTGATCCTCGCGCTGCTGGCGACGGCGCCCGTTTCCCGCGCCGCGGACAGCGGCAAGGTGCTTCGCATCGCGTTTCCCGTGGCGGAAACGGGCTTCGATCCGGTCAGGATCTCCGACTACTACTCGGGGACCGTGATCGAATCGATATTCGATCCCCTGCTGACCTACGATTACCTCGCGAGGCCCGCGAAGCTGGTCCCGAATACGGCCGAATCGCTTCCGCGGATCACGGACGACGGCAAGACCTATACGATCAGGCTGAGAAAAGGGATCACTTTCGCATCCGATCCCGCGTTCAAGGGCAGGAGGCGGGAGCTGACCGCAGAGGACTACGCCTATTCGATCAAGCGCTTTCTCGATCCGAAGAACCGGTCGCCTTACGCGTTCCTGTTCGAAGGGAAGATCGTGGGGCTGGACGAGCTCGCCGCGGGGGCGAAGAAGACCGGGCGGTTCGACTACGACGCCAGGGTGCCGGGGCTCGAAGTGCCGGACCGGTACACCTTGCGCCTGCGGCTCACGGAAACCGATTTCAATTTCTCGCACATCCTCGCGTTTCCGCTGGTCGGCGCCGTCGCGCGCGAAGCGATCGAGGCGTACGGCGAAGACACCAATTCCCATCCGGTCGGCACCGGGCCGTATCTCCTGAAAAAGTACGTTCGCTCCTCGAAGATAACCCTGGAGGCCAATCCCGGCTACCGCGGCAAGGTGTGGGACTTCGAGCCGGGCGAGGATCCCCGCAACCGGGAGATCGCCGCGCGGATGAAAGGCAAGAAGCTGCCGCTCATCGGGACGGTGGAAATCAGCGTGGTCGAGGAGACGCAGAGCCGGTGGCTCGCGTTCGAGCGCGGAGAGACCGACATGGAATACAACCTTTCGGACGTCTCCCCCACGTTCATGACCGAGGACGGAAAGCTCAGGCCCGAGTTCGCCAGGCGGGGCATCAAGCTCGACCGCAGCGTGGACCCGGAGATCACTTACACCTTCTTCAACATGCAGGAGAAAATCGGCGATCAGCCGAATCCGGTGGGCGGCTTCGGCAGGGAAAAGATCGCCCTGCGCCGCGCCATCGCGATGGCGTACAAGATCGACGACGAGATCAAGATCATCCGCAAGGGACAGTCGATCAAGGCCGAGTACCCGATCCCGCCCGGCGTCGCGGGCCACGATCCGAGCTACCGGAGCAGCATCCAGTACGATCCGCAGACCGCGAACGCGCTCCTGGACAAGTTCGGCTACAGGAAGGGAGCGGACGGCTACCGGACCCTGCCCGACGGCAAGCCGCTGCTCGTCCGCTACTCGTCGACGCCGTCGGAGCGGGACCGCCAGTTCGACGAGCTGATGAAGCGCTCGCTCGACTCGATCGGGGTCCGGCTGGAGATCCACAAGGACCGCTGGCCCGAGCTGATCAAGGCGCAGAAGCAGTGCCGGCTCATGATGACCGGCTCGGCGTGGATCGCCGACTATCCGGACGGGGACAATTTCATGCAGCTGCTGTACGGTCCGAACTCGGGCCAGAGCAACAACGCGTGCTACCAGTCGCCGCGGTTCGACAAGCTCTACGAAAGCTCCCGGCGCCTGCCCGACGGTCCGGAGCGGAACAAGCTCTATCGGGAGATGGCCCGCCTGATGGAGGCCGACACCGTGTGGATACTGGCCGACAGCCGCTACCGCAACACGCTCCAGCAGCCGCGCGTGATCGGGTTCAGGAAGCACCCGGTGCTGCACGCGGAGTGGCTGTACATGGATCTCGGCCCCGCCCCGGGGAAGAAATGAAAAGGCGCGCGAGGGAGCTCCTCCTCGGGCTGGGCTGCGCCCTGGGCGCGTCGGCCCCCGCGGCACAGCCGGGCTCGCATCCGCGGATACCGCTGTGGGATGCGCCCGCGATCGAGGCGGCCTGCGGCCTGGACCTGGAGAAGGCAAGGATGCAAGTCGCCGCGCTCGCGAAGACGCCGCTCGACCGGGCGACGGTCGAGGGCGTGTTCCGGCCCTGGGATCGGCCGCAGATTCTGCTGGAGGACACCCAAGGGCCCGTCGACATCCTGACCAACCTGTCCCCCGACGCCAAGGCGCGGGCCGCGGGCGAGGCCTGCCTGCTCAAGATGAACGAGTTCAATACCGAGCTTTTCCAGAACGAGAAGATCTACGAGCTGATCCGGCGCACGGTTCCGGCCGACGGCATCGACCGCAAGCTCAAGAAGGACGCGGTGGAGGCGTTCGAAGACACCGGCGTCGCGCTGCCTGCCGAAAAGCGCGCGAGAATGAAGGCGATCCTGCAGCGCCTGGAGGAGATCCGCCAGGCGTTCGATCGCGACATCCGCGACAACAACACCCGGCTCGGCTTTTCGCCGGCGGAGATGAAGGGCCTGCCCGCCTCGTACCTGGAAAAAGCGAGGCGCGATGACAAGGGCAACTACCTGCTCGGATTCGAGTATCCCGAATACGAGCCGTTCATGGCGAACGCGGAAAGCGAGGACGCGCGCCGGCGCTACTACATCGCGTTCAACGATCGCGGCACGCCCCGGAATCTGGACCTGCTCGCCGAATCCGCCCGCCTGCGGCACGAGATCGCGGTCCTGTACAGGCTGCCGAGCTACGCGCATTTCGTGACACGGCGCCGCATGGTCGGGAATCCGGAAACGGTGCATCGCTTCCTGGACCAGGTCAAGGACAGGGTCCGCGACCTCGAGCTGAGGGAAATGGCGGAGTTGCGGGCGCTCAAGGCCGGGCGCCTGGGAAGGAAGCCCGACGAGGTGACGCTCGACCGCTGGGACATCGCCTACTACCAGGAGCAGCTCAGGAAGACGCGCTACGACGTCGATGAGGAGGCCTTGCGGGCGTATTTCCCCACGGAGGCGAGCATCGCGTGGGTGCTGGCAATGTCCTCGGAGCTGTACGGCATCAAGTTCGTACGGGCCGAGGCGCCGGTCTGGCACCCTGCGGTCCGGTACTACGACGTGATCGACGCGGCGACCGGCGGATTTCTCGGCGGCATCTACCTCGATCTGTTTCCGCGCGAGGGCAAATACAGCCACGCCGCGGCCTTCGGGGTCCGCAGCGTCAGCCTGCTCGCCGGGCGCACGCCGATCAGCGTGCTCGTGACCAACTTCAACCGCGACGGCCTCGATCATGGCGAGATAGAGACCTTTCTCCACGAGTTCGGCCATGTCCTGCACGGCGTCCTCTCCAGGACGCGCTACGCGAGCGAGGGCGGCACCAACGTGGAGCGCGATTTCGTCGAGGCACCCTCGCAGATGTACGAGGAGTGGGGGCGCAGGCTCGGGCCCCTGCGCCTGCTCCACCGCTACTGCACCGCCTGTCCCGAGATCGACGAGGCGCTCGTGAAGCGCCTCCACGCGGCGCGCTCCTTCGGACGCGGCATCCGTTACGGCCGGCAGCACCTGTACGCCTCGTACGACATGGCGCTCTTCGGGGAGCGCGAGGTCGATCCGATGCAGACCTGGATCCGGATGGAAAGCGGGACGCCGGCGGGCTACGTCCCGGGCACCCAGTTCCCGGGCACCTTCGGGCACCTGCTCGGCGGCTACGGCGCCGGCTACTACGGCTACATGTGGTCCGAGGTGATCGCCCTGGACATGCTGTCCCGCTACGGAAAGAACCTCATGAATCCCGCCGTCGGACGGCGCTTCCGGGAGCTGATCCTCGCCCGGGGCGGAGAGGAGCCCGCCGCGCAGATGGTGCGCGAGTTTCTCGGCCGCGATCCGTCGCCGGAGGCGTTTTTCGAGGAAATCACCGGTCGGCGGGAGAACTGAGCGGCGGAGCATGTTCGCCTACGTCGTCCGCCGTCTCTGGCAAACCGTTCCCACCCTGCTCGGGGTGGTGCTGCTCGTATTTTTCCTGTTCAACTCCGTGGGCGGCGATCCGGCGTATCTGCTCGCCGGCAAGATCTCCAATCCGGAGCAGATCGAGAACATACGGCGCCAGCTCGGGGTCGACCGGCCGTATTACGTGCAGCTGGGGATCTTCATCCAGCAGATCGCGACGGGCAATTTCGGCGCGAGCTGGTCGACCAACGAGAAGGTGTCGGAGATCCTCGCCACGCGGCTCGGTCCGTCGCTGACCGTGCTCGTGCCGATGCTCGTGATCCAGACGCTGCTCGCGGTGGCGGCGGCGATGCTGGTCGCCTACGTCCGCGGCTCGCTCACCGACCGGATGGTGATGATCGCCTGCACCGTCGGCCAGTCGGTCAGCATCCTCGTCTATATCATCGTGTTCCAGTACGTGCTCGCGTACCAGCTCGGCTGGTTTCCCGTGCAGGGCTGGGGCGACAACCTCGCGGAGAACCTGTTCAAGTACAGCCTGCTTCCGGTCCTGGTGGGCGTGATCGTGTCGATCGCTCCCGAGACGAGGCTGTACCGCAGCTTTTTCCTCGACGAGATCAATCAGGACTACGTGCGCACGGCGCGGGCGAAGGGCGTGGGCGAAGGCCGCGTGATGTGGGTGCATGTCCTGCGCAACGCCTCGATCCCCATCATCACCAACGTCATGAGCCAGCTGCCCGGCCTGCTCACCGGCGAGTTTCTCATCGAGCGCTTCTTCTCGGTCCCGGGCATCGGCCGCGAAGTGCTGCTCGCGGTGGAACGCAGCGACTTCCCGGTGATCAAGGCGGTGACGATCTACGTCGCGATCGCCACCATGATCGTCAATCTGCTCACGGACCTGCTGTACCGGGCCGTCGACCCACGGGTGCAGCTCAAATGATTCACGCCGCCGCCGCGGGCAGCAGGGTTCCGCAGCGCCCCGAGTCGCCGGGGCTGTGGACGCTCGCCTGGCGCCGCTTCGGCCGCGACCGCGTGGGGGTCGCGTCGTTCGCGGTCGTGCTGCTGTTCTTCGCGCTGATGCTGGCGTCGGGCCTGGGCCTCGTCGCAGCCGATTGGTCCCGGGAGGCCGGGGTCAACTACGCCCCGCCGACCTTCGTCGGCCCGGCGGCCCCGGAGCGCCGCTTGGCCGGGCCGGAGTCCCCGCGCGGCGACGGCGCGGCCGCAGCGAACCCGGTCGATCCGCTTGCGGGCGTGCTCGCCGAGATCAGGGCCGGGGAGGGCGGCAAGGCGTCGAAGGCCGAGGTCAAGGCGCCGACGCTCGTCTTCGGCGGCGACCGGTGGGGCCGCGATGTCCTGAAGAAGGCGATCAAGGGGACGGAAACGTCGATGTTCGTCGGGCTGGCGGCCGCGGCGCTCACGGCGCTCCTCGGGACGGTCTTCGGCGCGCTCGCCGGCTATTACGGGCGCTGGATCGACGATTTCTTCAACTGGTTCTACAGCATTTTCACCGCCGTGCCGTACCTGCTGCTGATCCTGGCGATCGCCGCGGTGCTGAATCAGAAGGGGACGATGACGGTGATCCTGATCCTGGGCCTGACCGGATGGACCGGAATTTTCCGCCTGGTACGCGCCGAGTACCTCAAGCACAAGGTGAGGGAGTACATCCAGGCGGCCGATGCGATCGGCGCCTCGCACTTGCGCCGCATGTTCGTGCATATCCTTCCCAACGTCAGCCACGTCGTGCTGGTCCAGCTGTCCCTGCACGTCGTCCTGTTCATCAAGTCCGAGGTCGTGCTGAGCTTTCTCGGGTTCGGCGTCGGAGTCGATACGGTTTCCTGGGGCAGCATGCTCAACGAGGCCCAGAGCGAGCTGATCCTGGGCTACTGGTGGCAGCTCGCGGCGGCGACCATCGCCATGGCGGTGCTCGTCACCGGGTTCAGCCTGTTTACCGACGCCTTGCGCGACGCGCTCGATCCCAAGCTCAAATGAATCCCGACATTCTCCTCGGCGTCAGCGATCTCAGGGTCGACTTCCGGGTCGACGCGGCCACCACTCTCCAGGCCGTCAAGGGCATCGCTTTCGACATCCCGGCGGACAGCACGGTCGCCCTGGTCGGGGAATCCGGAAGCGGCAAATCGGTCACCGCGCTCGCGATCCTCGGCCTCCTGCCCGAGGAGAATTCGACGGCGCGCGGGCGGATCCTCTACGGCGGGCGCGATCTGCTCGCTCTCGCAGCCGGCGAGTTGCGAAAGCTGCGAGGCGCGGACATCTCGATGATATTCCAGGAGCCGATGAGCTCGCTCAACCCCGTTTTCACCATCGGGTTCCAGCTGATCGAAGTGCTCACCCTGCATCTGGGCCTGACGCGCCGCCAGGCGAGCGCGCGCGCCGTCGAGCTCCTGGGCGAAGTCGGCATTCCCGAGCCGGAATCCCGGATCGGCGCCTACCCCTTCCAGCTGTCCGGAGGCCAGCAGCAGCGGGTCATGATCGCCATGGCGATCGCGTGCGAGCCGAAGCTGCTGATCGCGGACGAGCCGACCACGGCACTCGACGTCACCATCCAGAAGCAGATTCTCGAGCTGATCGCGGACCTGCAGAAGCGGCGGCGCATGTCGGTGCTTTTCATCACGCACGATCTCGCGCTGGTCGGCGAGATCGCGGACCACGTGGTGGTGATGCGCGACGGCGAGATCCGGGAAAAGGGGACGGCGGAGCGGATATTCGAGGCGCCGCAGGACCCCTACACGCGCGCACTGCTCGCCTGCCGGCCGCAGCTCGCGCGGCGCCCCGCACGGCTCCCCGTCATCGACGACTTCCTGAACGCGACCGGCCCGGCGCCGGAAATCCCCGAGCGCAGCCGCGGATTGCGCGGCGACGAGGAGATCGTTCTCGAGGCGCGCCATCTCGGGAAGAGCTTCTATTCACGCG
>DASSJA010000160.1:0-6827 GCA_035691445.1 Burkholderiales bacterium
CGGACGTCTCGGCCAAGCTGCCTGCGATCCGCGGCAAGACCCGGCTTCCGATCGGCGTGGGCTTCGGCATACGGGACGGCGAGACCGCGCGCGCGGTGGCGCAAGTCGCCGACGCCGTCGTGATCGGCAGCCGGATCATTCAGGAAATGGAGCAGGCCACCCCGGATGCCTGCGTGGAAAAAGGCGCGGCTCTGCTCAGGGAAATACGCGAGGCGATCGACGCATGAGCTGGTTGCAAAAACTGCTGCCGCCCAAGATCAACCGCACCGGCACCGGTACGAAGAAAAACGTGCCCGAGGGCCTGTGGAGCAAATGTCCTTCCTGCGGGGCGGTCCTGTACGCCACGGATCTCGAGAAGAACGCCAATGTCTGCCCCAAGTGCGGACATCACAACCGCATTTCGGCGCGGGAAAGGCTCGACCTGCTTCTCGATCCCGAAGGTCGCTTCGAAATCGGCCTCGAGGTAACGCCGGTGGACAGCTTGAAATTCAAGGATGACAAGCGCTATCCCGACCGCCTCGAAGAGGCCGAGCGGGCGACCGGGGAGACCGACGCGCTGATCGTGATGCAGGGCGCCATAAAAAACGTCGGCCTGGTCGCTGCGGTCTTCGAATTCGAGTTCATGGGCGGATCGATGGGGTCGGCCGTCGGGGAGCGCTTCGTGCGCGGAGTTCATGCCTGCCTGGACCAGCGCCTGCCGCTCGTTTGCGTCACGGCGACGGGAGGCGCGCGCATGCAGGAAGGGCTGTTCTCGCTCATGCAGATGGCGAAGACGACCGCGGCGCTGACGCAGCTCGCCGCTCGCAGGTTGCCGTTCGTTTCGGTGCTCACCGATCCCACGATGGGCGGGGTCTCGGCGAGCTTCGCGATGATCGGTGACGTCGTCATCGCAGAGCCGCGCGCTCTCATCGGTTTTGCGGGGCCGCGGGTGATCGAGCAGACCGTGCGCGAGAAGCTGCCGGAGGGTTTCCAGCGCGCCGAGTTCCTGCTCGAGAAGGGTGCAGTCGACATGATCGTCGATCGGCGCCAGATGCGGGACAAGCTCGCCGGCCTCCTTACGCTCCTGCAGCGGCAGGCTCCCGCGGCGATCTGATCGGCACTGCGAGGTTTCATGTCCGGCCGGAGCCTCGCCGAGTGGCTCGAGTATATCGAGCGCATCCATCCGAAATCCATCCAGCTCGGCCTGGAGCGTGTGGCGATCGTGCGCGACGCGCTCGGAAAATCGACCCCGGCCGCACTGTTCACGGTCGCCGGGACGAACGGGAAGGGCTCGACCTGCGCGATGCTCGAGTCGATCCTGCTCGCCGCCGGTTACCGCGTCGGCTTGTACACGTCGCCGCATCTGATCCGCTACAACGAGCGCGTTCGTCTGAACGGAATACCCGTCAGCGACGAGCGTCTATGCGCCGCGTTCGAAGAGGTCGAGACCGCCCGCGCGGACGTCAAGCTGACGTACTTCGAATTCGGCACCCTGGCGGCTTGGGGGATTTTCACCTCGCACGTGCTCGATGCCGTGATCCTGGAAGTGGGCCTGGGAGGGCGGCTTGACGCGGTCAACGCATTCGACACTGATTGCGCGCTGCTGACTTCGGTCGACCTGGATCACGTGGATTATCTGGGAGACACGCGCGAGCGCGTGGGCTCGGAAAAGGCAGGGATTTTTCGCGCGGGCAAGCCTGCGATCGTCTCGGATACGGATCCGCCGCGCAGCGTTCTCGACATCGCGCATGCCGTCGGTGCGCAACTCTGGTTGATCGGCCGCGATTTCGGCTGCTCGAAGCAGGGACAGCAATGGATGTACTGGGGGCCGAACGGACGCCGCAGCGGTCTCGGGCATCCGGCCTTGAGAGGCGAACGCCAGCTGGACAACGCCAGCGCCGCCCTCGCGGCGCTCGATGCGCTGCGCGCGCGCCTCCCGGTCGGGATGCAGCATGTCCGGGACGGTCTCGCGGGCGTCGAGCTTCCGGCCCGGTTCCAGGTGATTCCCGGCCGACCTGCGGTGGTCCTGGACGTCGCCCACAATCCGCAGGCCGCGGGCGTACTCGCTGGCAACCTCGCGGCCATGGGTTTCTTTCCGGATACCCACGCCGTGTTCGGCATGCTGCGCGACAAGGACATCGAAGGGGTATGCAAGGCGCTGAGGGACAGGTTCTCGACCTGGTTCGTCGCAGATCTTTCGGCGCCGCGCGGCGCGAGTGCCCTCGCGCTCAGCGACGCGCTGAGGAGCGCAGGGGCGAGCGGCGAGGTGCTGCGCTTCAAAAGTCCCGTCGAAGCCTACGCCGCTGCGCGGAATCGCGCGGGCGAAAATGATAGAATCGTGGTCTTTGGATCGTTTCATACCGTAGCCGAAGTCATGCAGGGGATCGGGGTCTCCCGGATCGGTGCTCGGGGGGCGCGGCGGGGGTTCTGAGCATACGAACGGGCTTCGGGCGTCGCTGGGCCGACGGATGTCGATGGTTCCGAGCTGGAGTACTTCAATGCGGCCAGTTCTTCGACGCGATGGACAACTTAATTGGGGTGGTTTCGATTGGCTGACGATGCCAACCTGCTGAGGCGCCGCGCGCGGCGACGGCTGGTCGGAGCCATCGCCCTGGTGGTGCTCGCCGTCGTGGTCCTGCCCGTCATCCTGGATCAGAAGCCCAGACCTGCTCCGCAGGAGCTGACGGTTCAGATACCCAGCCAGGATGGCGGGCCGTTCAGGACCCGGGTCTTGCCGCCCGTGCAGGCCTCGCCCGCACCCGCACAGAAAAGTGAATCCGCGCAGGGGGTGAAGGAGCCGTCGAACAAGACCGTGCAGCCCGAATCGGGCACTCGTCCTGGGGCCGCAAAGAAGGAAAAGGCAAAGACACCAGACAAGGCGAGCTCGAAGAAGGCGGCAGAGGCGCGTCGCGCCCGAGCCGCATTGAACGATCAGGCGTATGTGGTTCCGCTCGGCGCCTTCGCGAATCCCGACAATGCGAAGCAGGTGCAGGAGCGGGCGACTTCGGCGGGCATCAACAGCTACACTGAGCGCGTCAAAGGTCAGCAGGGCGAGCAGACCCGCGTGCGTGCCGGGCCCTTCGCGACCCGGGGGGCCGCGGAAAAAGCCCGGGACAAACTGAAATCGTTGGGATTCGACGTAGGGCAGGTGGCGCAAAGATGACCTTGTTCGACTTCGGCGTTCTGGGCATCCTGGTCGTGTCGGTGGCGATCAGCCTTCTTCGCGGGCTGGCGCGCGAGATGGTGTCGCTGGGCGTTTGCGTGGGCGGTTTCATTCTGGCGACGTATTTCGGGGGATACGTGGCGGCCTACCTGCCGCAAGGCCTGCAGCCTCTGTGGAGCGCTCTGATAGGATTTCTGATCATTTTCGCCTTGGTGTTGGTGATCGGGTGGATCGTGGGAATGGCCCTGTCCTCCGCGGTGCGCGCCTCGGGCCTCGCGCCCGCGGACCGCGCCCTGGGATCGGTGTTCGGTTTGGTCAGGGGCCTGCTCATCGTGCTCGTGGCTGTGCTGCTCGCGGGGTTGACTCCGCTTCCCCGAGAGCTCTTCTGGCGAGATGCGTTTCTTTCCGGACCTTTCGAGACGGCGGCGCTCGCGCTGCGGCCTTATCTTCCGGCCCGCCTGGGGCAGCACCTGAGATATCGCTGAGCCGGAAAACCAGGAGGGACACGTAAATGTGCGGCATTCTCGGAGTCGTGGCGAAGACGCCGGTCAATCAGCTCCTGTATGACGGCCTGCTGCTGCTCCAGCATCGGGGGCAGGATGCCGCGGGGATCGTCACCGTGGAGCACAAGACGTTTCACATGCACAAGGGGCCGGGAATGGTGCGCGACGTGTTTCGCACCCGGAACATGCGTTCGCTGCCCGGCGTCACGGGCATAGCGCACTGCCGCTACCCGACTGCAGGCTCGGCATTCGCCGCCGGGGAGGCTCAGCCGTTCTACGTCAATTCCCCGTTCGGGATCGTCCTCGGCCACAACGGCAATCTGACCAATTCCGAGGCGCTCAAGCAGGAGATGTTCCGCCAGGACCTGCGCCACATCAATACGAGTTCCGATTCGGAGGTACTCCTGAACGTTCTGGCGCACGAGCTGGAGCTCGCCGCAAAGGGCCAGAAGCTCGATCCTGAGAAGATCTTTACCGCCGTGGCCAACGTGCATCGGCGTTGCCGCGGTGCCTACGCGGTGGTGGCGCTGATAGCGGGCTACGGCCTGCTGGCGTTCCGCGATCCGTTCGGAATCCGCCCGCTCGTGATCGGTCGCAACCGTGCCGACGAGGGTCCCGAGTACCTGGTCGCGTCCGAGAGCGTCGCACTCACCCCGTTCGGTTTCGAGCTGGTGCGCGATGTCCAGCCGGGCGAAGCCGTCTTCGTCGACGAAGACGGTACATTCCATAGCCGGCAATGCGTCGCCAAACCGGTGCTCGCGCCGTGCATCTTCGAGTACGTCTACCTCGCCCGGCCTGATTCGGTAATCGAGGGCGTTTCGGTGTACGAGAGCAGGCTGCACATGGGGCGGCATCTCGGCGAGAAGATCAAGCGCACGATGCCTGCTCTCGACGTGGACGTCGTGATCCCCGTGCCCGATACCAGCCGCCCGAGCGCACTGGAGCTCGCCCGCAGCCTGAATGTCACCTACCGCGAGGGCTTCATCCGCAACCGCTATATCGGCCGCACCTTCATCATGCCGGGGCAGACGATCCGGAAGAAATCGGTAAGGCAGAAGCTGAGCGTTGTCGGCCTTGAATTCAAGGGCAGGAACGTCCTGATCGTCGACGACTCGATCGTGCGGGGAACGACGAGCCGGGAAATCGTCCAGATGGCTCGGGAAGCCGGAGCCAACAAGGTCTATTTCGCCTCCGCAGCGCCGCCGGTGCGATTTCCCAACGTGTACGGCATCGACATGCCGACTCGCGCCGAGCTGATCGCAACCGGGCGAAACGACGAGCAGGTGGCGCGAGAGATCGGCGCCGACGCGGTGTTCTACCAGGATCTGGACGCCCTGAAGGCGGCGGTGCGCGCGGTCAATCCGAAACTCTCCCTGTTCGAGACTTCGTGCTTCGACGGGGTGTACATTACCGGCGATGTCACCGGCGAGTACCTGGCGTCGGTCGAGCGGCAGCGCGACGCCGGGCGGCAGGAGGGCGAGGAGGAAGGCGCAAACAACCAGCTCGACCTCAACGAGGCGTGAGGGAAACCGCGGCTGATTGACATCCCCGGCCCCGGATAGTAAGGTACGCACTGCGCCGATTTGATCCGACAGCTTGCGGGCGCGTAATAAATACGGCTAAAGCGTGGCGAAAACCCGTCTTAGCGAAAGCTGGACGGGTTTTTCATTTCGAGGCAGAGAATGCAGGACTATGACATCGATACGCTCGCGGTGCGCGCCGGAATCGCGCGCAGCCAGTTCAACGAGCACTCCGAGGCGTTGTATCTCACGTCGAGCTTCGTGTTCGAAAACGCCGCCCAGGCGGCCGCTCGATTCCAGGGGAACGAGCCCGGCAACATCTATTCGCGCTTCACCAATCCCACCGTTACCGCGTTCCAGGAAAGGCTCGCGGCGCTGGAGGGCGCGGAGGCCTGCGTCGCAACGGCTTCGGGGATGTCCGCCATCCTCGCAACCGCGATGGCCCTGCTCAAGTCCGGAGACCACATCGTGTGCTCCTCCGGTGTTTTTGGCGCCACTGTGCAGATGTTCAGCAACATCCTTTCCAAATTCGGCATCGGCACCGCCTACGTGGACGGAACCGCCCCCGGAGCCTGGAGGGCGGCACTGCACCCGAATACGCGGCTGCTCTACGTGGAAACGCCTTCCAATCCGCTCACCGAGGTCTTCGATATCCGGGCCCTCGCCGATCTCGCTCGGGGCGCGGGCGCTTTGCTCGTGGTGGACAACTGCTTTTGCACGCCGATCCTGCAGCGGCCGATAGAGCTGGGCGCGGACCTGGTGATCCACTCGGCGACGAAATACCTGGACGGCCAGGGCCGGGTTCTCGGGGGCGCGGTTCTCGGCAAGCGCGAGCTGGTGATGGACGGCATATACGCTTTCCTGCGGACCGCGGGTCCCAGCCTGTCTCCGTTCAACGCATGGGTACTGCTCAAAGGACTGGAGACATTGAGGATCCGGATGGAAGCTCAGTCGGCGCGGGCGCTGGAGCTCGCGCGTTGGCTGGAAGCGCATCCCCGCGTTCAGAAGGTGTACTACCCGGGATTGCCCTCGCACGCGCAGCATAAACTGGCCGCCGCGCAACAGCGCTCCGGAGGCGCGATCGTGTCGTTCGAGGTGAAAGGGGGCCGCGAAGCCGCATGGAAGATCGTCGATTCGACGCGCATGATCTCGATCACGGCCAACCTGGGCGACACCAAGACCACCATCACCCATCCTGCTACAACGACGCACGGGCGTATTTCCCAGGAGGCGCGTGCGCGCGCCGGGATCATGGAGGGTCTGCTTCGTGTCGCCGTCGGGCTCGAGTCGGCAAAGGACATACGCACCGATCTCGAGCGCGGCCTGGGCGGATAAGCGTCAGAGGAGCTGCACGGGTGTGCAGCCGCGCGCGTCGCAGCGCATATAGCTTCCCGAGCGATACCAGTCCGCGAGGACCCAGCGCTCGCAATTCCTGCCGTCTACCCGATGGACGTGCCGGGCAGGCCGGTGCGTATGACCGTGAATGAGTCGCGGGTATCCGTATTCGCGCAACACCGCGTCCACCGCAGCCTCGTTGACGTCCATGAGCGCCGGGGCCTTGCGCTTTTTTTCCGACTCGCTCGTGCGGCGCAGAGCTTCGATCTGCTGCTTGCGCTGAGCGAGCGGTAGCGCGAGAAAGCCCTTCCTCCAGGACGGGGCCCG
>DASSJA010000161.1:0-6686 GCA_035691445.1 Burkholderiales bacterium
CTAGTTGACATCGCCGATCACGTCGGCGCCCTTGGGCGGCGCGAAGCGGAACAGCCCGGGATCCAGCCTGGGATTACGCTCGAGCGAGTTGAACTTGAGCACCGTCGTCTGACCGAAATTATCGACGAGCTCCATGACCCGGAGCCCGGAGCTTCCGAACCCCATGCGGATTTTCTCGAAGTTTCCTTCCTTGTCGCGAGGCAAGGCCTCGACCCACTCGAACCCGTCCCGGGTCCCTTCGTCCGAGAGCTTGAATGCCCGCATGGCTTCGTTGTTCCCTGCGAGCAGCGCCGCCGGCGTCGAGCCGAGCGCCTGATCGAGCTTCTTCACGGTAACCTGCTTCAGATCTTCGTCGTAGATCCAGATCTTGCTGCCGTCGCCGACGATGAGCTGCGCATAGGGCTTGACGTAGGTCCAACGGAACTTTCCAGGGCGGGAGAAAGCAAGAACACCGCGTGATTCCTGCAGCAGCTTGCGGTCGTGATCGAAGATCTTCTGCTCGAACTCTCCCCTCGCCGTGAGGGTCCCCGTGATGAACTCGGAAAAGCGTTCCAGGCTCGAGGCCTGAACCACCGCCGGCACAAGCCCCAGTATCGCCCCGAGGGATATCGCGAAGCTTCGACGCAGGCCCATGCGAACGACTACTCCACCTTGGCGGGCACGAGCACCTCGCGGTTACCGTTCGTCTGCATCGCGGACACGAGCCCGGCGAGCTCCATCTGTTCGATGAGCCGCGCCGCCCGGTTATATCCGATCCGCAGATGGCGCTGCACCAGCGAAATCGACGCTCGCCGGGTACGCAGGACAATCTCCACCGCCTGATCGTAGAGCGGATCGGCTTCTCCGTCCCGCTCGGCGGGACCCGATTCGCCGCCGCCTTCGCTCTCCTCGCTCTCGAGCAGGCCCTCGACGTATTCCGGACGCCCCAGGGACTTGAGGTATTCGACGACCCTGTGCACCTCGTGGTCGGCGACGTAGGCGCCGTGCACGCGCTGCGACATTCCGCTGCCCGGGGGAAGGTAAAGCATGTCGCCCTGCCCAATCAGCGACTCCGCACCCTGCTGGTCGAGGATCGTTCGCGAGTCCACCTTGCTCGAAACCTGGAAAGCGATGCGCGTCGGGATATTGGCCTTGATGAGCCCCGTGATGACATCGACCGACGGGCGCTGCGTGGCAAGGATGAGGTGCACCCCCGCAGCGCGCGCCTTCTGCGCCAGACGCGCGATCAACTCCTCCACTTTCTTGCCCGACACCATCATCATATCAGCGAGCTCGTCGATCACGACTACGATGTGCGGAAGCCTCTCCAGGTTCCGCGGCTCGGGCGATTCGAGCGTGTCCGGATCCTTCAGGGGGTTGCCCGACTTTTCCGCTTCGGCCACCTTGTGGTTGTAGCCCGAGAGATTCCGCACGGCGATCCAGGTCATGAGCCGGTAGCGCCGCTCCACCTCGCCCATGCACCAGGCGAGAGCGTTCGCAGCCTGCCGCATGTCGGTGACGACCGGGGCGAGCAGGTGCGGAATTCCCTGGTAGGCGGAGAGCTCGAGCATCTTCGGATCCACCAGGATCAGCCGAACTTCCCGAGGCTCGGCCTTGTAGAGAATGGACAGGATCATTGCGTTCAGGGCGACGGATTTTCCCGAACCGGTCGTTCCCGCAACGAGCAGATGCGGCATCCTGCCGAGATCGGCGACCATTGGATTGCCCGCAATGTCCTTGCCGAGGGCGAGCGTCAGGGGCGTGTGCAATTCATGGTAGGCCCGCGAGCTGACGATCTCGGAAAGCCGCACGATCTGGCGGTGCGGATTGGGAATCTCCAGGCCCATGCACGATTTTCCCGGGATCGTTTCCACCACGCGGATGCTGTAAACCGACAGGGCGCGCGCGAGGTCCTTCACCAGGTTGACGATCTGGCTGCCTTTTACGCCCACGGCCGGCTCGACCTCGTAGCGCGTGATCACCGGCCCCGGATACGCAGCTAGCACCTTGACCTGAACTCCGAAATCCCCGAGTTTCTTCTCGATCAGCCTGGAGGTGTATTCCAGAGTCTCGGCGGACAAGACCTCGATGTCGCTCGTCGCCTCGTCGAGCAGCTTGAGCGGAGGCAACGGCGTGTCCGGCAGCTCGCGGAAGAGAGGCTCCTGCCTCTCCCTTTGCACCCTCGAGGACTTCGGGATTTCGACGACGGGCGACTCGATCCTGATCGGCGCGTGCTCTTCGATCAATAGTTCGCGCTTCACCCCTACTGCGGCCTCGCGTCTCTCGGCAGCGATTGCTCCCGCCTTGCGGTCCTGCCAGCTCTGCCATCTCTCGACCGCCCATAAACAGACGCTTTCGAGAGCCGCGCCCACCTTCTCCATGACCGTCAGCCAGGACACGCCCGTGAACAGCGAGAGCGTCGTTGCGAAAAGCGCAAGAAGGATCAAGGTCGCGCCGGTAAACCCGAACCCCGACTGCAAAACCCTCGCCACGACGTCTCCGACCATGCCTCCCGGTGCAAGCGGCAGCGTGACTTTCAGCGAGTAAAGGCGCAGCGCCTCGACGCCGCTGGAGGCGAGGAGAAGAACGCAAAAACCCGTAAGCGCGATGAAAGACAGGCGCCGGTCGCTCGTCGAGCGGCCATCCAGACGCCGCAGAGTCCAGACCGCGGCAATAGCCAGGAGCACGACCCACCACCACGCCGAGACCCCGAACAGGTACAACAGCGCATCCGCGACCCAAGCCCCCACCCTGCCGCCGAGGTTGCGAATCTCACCCGCGGTAACGCTATGGGACCAGCCCGGGTCCGCCCGGTTGAAAGTGCCGAGGACGAGCGAAAGGTAGAGAGCCGCGGCGATCAGGACGAACAGCCGGGATTCGCGCAGCAGCGCGGCGACCTTGCCGGGAAGAGGTGCTTCGCTCTGTTTCAAAGAATCTCTGGGTGACTCAAGCCGCGGACGCCGCATTCAAATTATTGCAGAAATTTCCCGACCGCCCCTCAGTCGATCGTCAGTATGGTGTCGTGCAGGTGGATCGCCCCGGGGCGCACCTCGATGTATCCCCCTGACTGGAGGTCCTTCATCACCCGGCTGACCATCTCGCGCGAAGCCCCGATCATCTTGGCGATATCCTGCTTGGCGAGTTTCTTGGTGACCACCTTTTGACCGTTCACGGTCTCCGCCATCTCCAGGAGCAGGTGGGCCACTCTTCCGTACACGTCCATCAGTGCGAGACTGCCGATCTTTTGATCGGCTTCCCGCAGGCGCGTGACCAGCCCTCGCATGACCGTCATGGCCATCTCGAAGTTCTCCGCCAGGCATCTCTTGAATTCGCGTTTCGAAAGACTCAGGACCTCGCAGGCTTCGAGAGTGACCACGCTTGCCGACCGGGGATGGTCGTCGATCAGGCCCATTTCTCCGAAAAATTCGTTCGGTCCCAGGATCGCGAGGATCACCTCTCGTCCCTCGTCGTCGCTCATCATCACCTTGAGTCGACCCGATATCACGACGTAGAGCGAGTCCGTTACGTCGCCCGAGGCAAATACCGTGGTACCGCGCGGCAAGCTCTTGCGGCTTACCGCGGCGGTGAGCAAGCCCAACTGGTGCTCGGACAATACCGAAAACAGCGGCACGTTGCGCAACAGCAGCATCGATACGCTGGCAGGGGCCGTCATTTCCACTATCCTCCCAGGAACGCTCTTAGCGACATATCTTATCAGACTCGCGCAGTCAATCTTGCGCAAAACCGATAGCCCGAACGAGGTCTGTGCGCAGGGAGCACAGCCACTGGAAGAAGCGTCACCCTGGAGCGACGACCCCACGGGTTATAATCCCATGGCCGTCGGGCGATTGAATTCTCGCGTTCTGGTCCCCATCAATCCCTCATGTCGAACAAAACCAGGCACTCCCGCCTGCTCATACTGGGATCCGGTCCCGCGGGCTACACCGCCGCCGTGTACGCCGCACGGGCCAATTTGAAACCGGTCGTCATCACGGGCCTTGCCCCGGGCGGGCAGCTCATGACGACGACCGACGTCGACAACTGGCCGGCGGACAGCAAGGGGGTACAGGGTCCCGAGCTGATGGAGCGGTTTCAGAAGCACGCCGAGCGCTTCGAGACGGAGATCGTGTTCGACCACATCCACTCGGCGCACCTGAAGGAGCGGCCTCTTCGCCTCGAGGGCGATGCAAGCCGGTACACCTGTGACGCTCTCATCGTGGCGACCGGAGCCTCGGCCCGCTATCTCGGGCTCGAATCGGAGAAGCAATTCATGGGCAAAGGCGTCTCAGCGTGCGCGACGTGCGACGGATTCTTCTACAAGGGACAGGACGTCGCCGTCGTCGGCGGGGGCAACACCGCGGTCGAGGAAGCGCTGTACCTCTCGAACATCGCACGGCATGTCACGGTGATACACCGGAGGGAGAAATTCCGGGCGGAAAAGATCCTGCAGAGCAAACTCTTCGAAAAAAGCAACGTCAAGGTCCGCTGGAACCACGTGCTCGACGAGGTTCTCGGTGATGCCAGGGGCGTGAACGGCATCCGCGTCAAGGACACCCGCAGCGGCGCCGCCCAGCGAATCGACGTGCAAGGCCTTTTCATCGCGGTGGGCCACACTCCGAACACCGGCATTTTCGAGGGGCAACTCGACATGAAGGGCGGGTACATCGTGACTCGCGGCGGAAGCGAGGGCAGCGCGAGCGCGACCAGCGTCCCGGGCGTGTTCGCCGCCGGGGACGTGCAGGACCACGTCTACCGGCAGGCGGTAACGAGCGCGGGAAGCGGCTGCATAGCGGCGCTCGACGCGGAAAAGTTCCTCGAGGGAGTGGGCTAAGTGCGCAGACGCCCCCTTCCCGGACTTGCCGAAGAAGAAGCGGCCTTGTTTCGCGCAGCCGTCCGAGACATTACCCCGATAGAGCCGCCGGCCCGAGTTTGGCGCAAGACGAAATCGCCGCCGCCGGTGCCGATTCAATCCCTGCTCGACGTACATGATGCCCTCTCCGAAAGTCTCACCGGCGCCCCTTCGTGGGAACAATCGATCGAGACCGGAGAGGAGCCCTCCTACCTGAGGGCCGGCCTTGGCCGCGATGTGCTGCGCAAACTGAGGCGGGGAGATTGGGTGGTTCAGGACGTGATCGATCTGCATGGGCTCGATCGACAGGGCGCAGGGTCGCGGCTTGCCGAGTTTCTCGGCGAATGCATGAAACGAGGGCTACGTTGCGTTCGCGTCGTCCATGGAAAAGGCTTGCGCTCGCCGAAAAGGGAGCCGGTCCTGAAGGGAAAGGTGCAGCAGTGGCTGCTCAAGCGCGATGAAGTGCTCGCCTTCTGCGAGGCACCGCGAAATCAGGGAGGAAGCGGCGCGCTTCTGCTTCTGCTCAAAGCGAAGGCGAGGTAGGCGGGGCTAGACAGCCGTTTCGTTGGTTTCGCCCGTGCGAATCCGCACGACCTGCTCCACGGCGGTCACGAAAATCTTTCCGTCGCCGATCTTTCCCGTGCGGGCCGCCTTGACGATCGCCTCGATCGCGCCTTCGAGCATCTTTTCGGTGACCACCACCTCGATCTTGACTTTCGGGAGGAAGTCCACGACGTATTCGGCACCGCGATAGAGCTCCGTGTGGCCTTTCTGGCGGCCGAAACCCTTTACCTCCGTCACAGTCAGCCCCGTGACCCCGACCTCGGCGAGCGCCTCGCGAACCTCGTCCAGCTTGAAAGGCTTCACGATGGCTTCGATTTTTTTCATGGCGTTTCCTCCTGCGCTCACTGGCACTCACCAGTATAACAAACGGCGCTTGACGGCCCGCGGCGCAGCCGTGTCGGACTATTGATAGGACTCCCTGTAGCGGGACGTGATCGGGTAGCGCCAATCCTTGCCAAAACCGCGGTGCGTGATCCTGATCCCGATCGGTGCCTGACGACGCTTGTACTCGCTTCGGTGAATCATTTCGACCACGCGCCTCACGTCCTCGGCCGCGAAGCCCTGAGCCACTATTTCCACCGGGCTCAAATCATTCTCCATGTAGGCCGAAATGATGGCGTCGAGAAGCTCGTAGGGCGGAAGGTTGTCCTGGTCGGTTTGATCGGGCCTGAGCTCCGCGGAGGGCGCGCGCGTTAGGATGCGTTCGGGAATGACGCACTCGACGGCGTTCCGGTGCCTGCACAGCCGGTAAACCAGGGTCTTGAGGATGTCCTTGATCACCGCAAAGCCGCCGGCCATGTCACCGTAGAGGGTCGCATAGCCGACTGCCATCTCGGACTTGTTGCCCGTCGTCAAAACGATGGCTCCGAACTTGTTCGACAGAGCCATGAGCAAGGTGCCGCGGATCCGCGCCTGGAGATTCTCCTCTGTCGCATCTGCCGCAAGGCCCGCAAACTCCTTCGTCAGCGAACCGAGGAAGGCGTCGAAGGCCGGGCGGATCGGGATTTCGTCGTAACGCACGCGGAGATTCCGCGCGAGCTCGCGCGAGTCCTCGAGGCTCATCGCGGCGGTGTATTGCGAAGGCATCATCACCGCGCGGACGCGCTCCGGCCCGAGTGCATCGCAAGCAATACACAGCGTGAGCGCCGAGTCCACCCCCCCCGAGAGACCGACGAGCGCACCGGGGAACCGGTTCTTGCCCACGTAGTCGCGCACCCCGAGACACAGGGCTCCGTAGACTTCGGATTCGAGCGATTTCTGTTCGGCGATCGCTCCACGCCGCAGTTCGCCGTCG
>DASSJA010000162.1:0-3515 GCA_035691445.1 Burkholderiales bacterium
CGGTGCCGTCCCGCGCTTTCAGCGTGGCCGCGACGTGATCGGGAGCCTGCTCGAAAGACACGAGCTCGGTGTTCCATTCCACGGCGAGCCCGTACTTGCGCAGGTGCTCGCCCATGATGCGCTCGTTGTCGTCCTGCCCGAGCATGAGCACGAAAGGAAATGGGCTCAGGCTCTTGCCGATGTCGCCGAGCGGGATGCGCGCCTTGCGCTTCCCTCCCACCCACATGTTGGCGCCGTTGCCGCGCTTGCCGAGCTCGAGCGAGCGTTCCGCGATGCCGAGCTTCGAATAGATCTCCAGGGTGCGCGCGTGCACGGCCATCGCCCGCGTCTGCTGCGCCGGCCCGGAATGCCGGTCTACGATCATGGCGCGCACGCCGCGCCGCCCGAGTTGGTTGGCGAGCATCAGGCCGGTCGGGCCGCCGCCCACGATCAGCACATCGGTATCCAAGCGATCGCTCTTTCCCGGTTACGGCGCGGCCTTTGCGATCGCGCCTGCGGTGCGTTCCATCACGGTCGATCGCCCGGAGCTTGCGCGCCGGGGGGCCCCTGCATGGTCCAAGCCGCCTCCCTGCCCCAGCTCCAGTTGCAGGTCGCCACGTACCGCTCGTCGAACACGACCTTGAAAGTTTCGAGGCGCGGCCACTCGATCCTGACCTTTTGCGGCGTGTAGTCCGTCCAGAAATACCGGAAGGACGTGACCGGGTACTGACCGCGTTTCAGGGTGACGATGAAATGGTGGGACAGCGTCACCGGCACCGGAACCTCGCGTACCGTGACGTCGAAGGGCGCGATCCCCGGATCGAACTTCGCTTCGGCGACGATGCGGCCGGCGCGCCAGACGAAGTGAGCGGCGATCGCGGCCGTGAACGCGGCCAGGCCGACGAGGATCGCGAGATTCCAGCCGCGGTAGAGCTTGACCGCCGGATCGATGAAAGTCAGGAGCCCGACGAGGAGCAGTACCAGGGCGACGGCGGAAAGCGTGATCGGGTCGACCGCCAGCCCGGGCCAGATCACCCCGATCAGCAGGAGCAGCGGCGCCCCGAGGTACGCGACCTGGCGCAGCGCCTTGATCGTGAACGGCGTCACCCGTGACGAGGGGCCTGGCTCGCCCATGGACTTCGCGCGGTCTGGAGCCGGCGGCCTCCCCAGCCTCCTAGCGGCCCACGACGATCAGCACGCCGGCCGCGATGGCGAGGATCGCCATCACCGTGCCCAGCCCGGAGAAACCGAAGTTGAGGAGCGGTATCAACCCGGTGAGGATGAGCCAGACGGCCAGCAACAGCATCCCGATGTTTCTTGTCATTCTCATGAGCAGACTCCCTCGAGTTGAAGTAGGCGGCGACCATCGGTCCCGCCGTACCGCAACCCTATCACTGCCTGAGCGGGGACGGAACAGGGCAGGGGATTCCGGGCTTTCACCGGTGCCAGCACCTGAGCTCGATGTGATAGCCGTTCGGATCGCGGATCTCGGCGCGGTCGTACTTCTCCTTGAAGACCGGGCCCCAGACCGCCTCGATCCCTTTTCCCTTGAGCATCTCGAGCGCGCGCTTCATGTCGTCGACCTCCAGCGCCATCATGCGGTAGCCCAGCCGCAGCGCAGGCGGCGCAGCCTCGACCGGAACGCCCGCGTAGCTGAGCAGCTCGATCGCCGTGCCGCCCAGATCGAGGTAGGCGAGATCGAGCGTTCCGGTCCCGCCCGGAAGCGGGATGCGCTCGCGCAGCTTCACCTCGAAGCCGAGAACGCCGGTGTAGAACTCGATGCTGCGCTCGAGCTCCCTGGTGACGATCTCGACATGGTCGATTTTCCTGAACAAGGCGGTCTCCTTCTGCGCGCGCTTCCCCTGCTACAGCTGCCAGCCGATCCTGCGGTCGAGCGACCACGGGCCGCCGCCGCGCAGCGCCACCGCGTACATGATCAGGCCCCACATCAGCGGATACTCGTACCCGGGACCGGTCCATCCGAACTTGGGCACATACTGATAGGCGATCACCGCCATCTCGATGGTGATGGCCGCGGCGAAAAAGCGCGTGAACAGGCCGAGCGCCACGCACAGCCCGCCGACGGTTTCCAGGACGATGAGAACCACGGCGAGCGGCTCGGCCGGCGCGATGCCGCGCTTGACCAGCGCAAACTGCGCCGTCGCGGTCACGCCCATCATCAGCTTGGGCCAGCCGTGCGGGATGATCATCAGCCCGACGGTGAAGCGGACGAGCGGCCACGTCAGCGGCTCGACCCAGTCGTAGAATGGCTTGAGCTTGGGAAACAGCAGTCGCGGTTCCTTGACAGCTTCCATGGGGCAAGTCCTCCTCCAGTTGTATGGGTTACAGCTTCTCTGCCTCGACCCAAAGGTTCGCGAGACCGATCGGCTTGAACCAGTTCTCGAACCGGGCACGGTAGCCCTCCAGGGGCTCCACGAGCGGCCTGCGCGGGTCCTCGCTCAGCGAGTAGGCCATCCCCTCCCTGAACCAGACGGGCTTGAAGAACGAGTTCCGGATGCTGCCCAGGCGCTCGTTCTGGAGAACGTGAATGAGCTCGTGGCGGATGTAGTACGGCTGCCACCCGCGATCGCCGATGACGAGGGCGATCGTGCCGACCGTGTACGCGTTGCGGCGCCCGAGACCGAACTTTTCCGAGCACGCCGGAGCCGAGCAGAACAGCGCACGCGGCGCCGTCTCCACCGCGCCCACCGAGGTCTGGACGGCCTTCACCGCGTCCCCGTACAGCGTCGCCGCCTCGGCGCGGCGCGCGGGATCGTCGACGCACACTTGCCCCTCGCACGCGAGTCCCTCGAGCCAGGGAGCCAGGACGCGCACCGGCTTGACGAAGGCCCAGGCGGCCAGGGGCAGCGCCAGGGCGACGAGCAATATCGCCTTCCTCAGCATCTCAGCGCACCCGGGCCGCGCGTAGCGATGCGGCCTACTCGACCCGCTCGAGGTAGCTCTGGAACACGCCGGCGTGAACGAGCGCGGCGTCGGCCGAATCCGGCCAGAGCTCCTCGCTGCGGAAGCGAACGTCGTAAGTGGGCTCGTCCTGCGCCTCCACGCCATGGGCATGGGCGTCGGGGAAAGGATAGGCCGGCGATTCGCACACGACCACGCCGGCTTTTCCGCGGATGTAGCCCGGCATTCGCACGTGACCCGGCACGTAGTCGGCCCGGACGCGAACGCGATCGCCCGGCTGGAAACGTTCGCGCACCGGCACATTGCTGCGTCCCGGCGCGCCCGGCCCCGCGAGGGGAAAGAATCCCCCCGCACGCCTCTCGAGCTCCTCGCGAGTCACGATGCCTTTCTCGACAAGCAAAGTGGCCAGGCTGGTGAGCGAGCGTTCGTAGTAGCTGGCCGCGAGGTAATGGCGCGGCTCCATGCGCTCGATGGCGTGGCGGTACTCGTCCATGTTGAAGATGCCGCGCCGCACCGCGAGGGCATTGAGCGAGTTCACGCGCACTTCCCATGCCGCGTGGAACGCCGGCGCATCGTGCGTGTAGCGAATCGCGCCGAATCCCTGCCTGCCGCCC
>DASSJA010000163.1:0-5611 GCA_035691445.1 Burkholderiales bacterium
CCCGAGAAGGTATCCTTTCCCACCGAATCGTATACGACGGGCACTCCCTTGCCACCGGTGATGGCCTTGACCCGCTCGACAAAGTTCTCCTTGCGATAGTTGATGCCGTGATCGGCCCCGTGCGCCTTGGCGAGCGCGCATTTCTCCTCCGAGCCCGCCGTGCCGATCACGGTCGCGCCGAGTGCCTTGAGCCACTGGCAGGCGATCAACCCGACCCCGCCAGCCGCGGCGTGAAGTAGAACGGTTTCGCCTGGGCGCACCTTGTAGGTTTGCCTGAGGAGATACTGCGCGGTCATGCCCTTGAGCATCATCGCGGCGGCGGTCTCGAACGAGATGCCCTCCGGCAGCGCCACCAGGCGCTCCGCCGGCATCACGCGCGCTTCGGAGTAGGCCCCGGGCGCGCCCCCGGAGTAGGCCACACGGTCACCGGCCTTGACCTGGGTGACGCCCGCTCCGACCGCTTCCACGACCCCCGCTGCTTCGTTGCCCATTCCAGAAGGGAGCGCGATCTTGTACAGCCCGGAGCGCTGATAGACGTCCAGAAAGTTGAGCCCGCAGGCCTTGTGGCGGACCCGTGCTTCGCCCGGCCCCGGTTCCCCTGCCTGGACATCCTCCCACTTCAGAACCTCCGGACCGCCTTGCTGATGGATGCGAATCGCTTTGGGCATTGCTTCTCCTTGAGTGGATTGGGGTGGATCGGAAACGCGGCCGGCGCGTTATTTTTTTTGTGAAACATCGCCGCCAGACGGCGGCGGCGCATTCGTTGGTGCGGCAGCGCCCTGCATCGCGGCGAGGCTGGCCTTCTGCATTTCAAGCGCCTGTATGGTCATGCGCAGGACGTTGAGGTTCGTGTTGAGCCAGTTCTCCACCGATTTAAGCTCGGCGATACGCCGGTCCACCTCGCCCATGGCGGCCGTGGACGCGCTCAGGCCCGCGAGCGGCAGGCCCATGGGACCCCACAGATTCTTCAGGAATTCGAACGGATCGGGAGGTTGGCTCATGCGGCGGCTCGCTCAGGCTTCGGTTTCAAGTTTATTGCCGGGGGCTCAGGAATTCCACCAGCTCCGCTCCGCGCGCCATCGTGTCCTGGTAACCGAGGTCGATCAGTGCCTTGCAATAACCCGCCTCGAAAAGCAGGTAGCTTGCGAGGTTCGACCCGTTGCGGTTCATCGCGCCGATACCCCGCAGGAGAAATCGCACCGTCCATGGCAGCTCGTTCACGTGACGCACGACCATGCGCTCGATGGGCTGGCTGGGGGAGATTACCAGCACCTTGATCTGCCGCAGAGGCAACCCCGCCTCCCGCAATTTCTCCGGAGCGATGAGACTGATGGTGCGATTGATCCGCTGCAGGAGCTCGATATCGACGTTCAGGCTGTCCAGGAAAATGCTGTTCAGGGCGTGACCGGCGATTTGCGCCACCGACGGATACAGGTTGCCGCGAACGCGCGGCGGCTCGGCGTGCTGGTCCTGCCGGGCGGTGCTCACGACCAACACGCGGTCGGCACCGAGGTGCAGAGCCGGGCTGATCGGCGCTATCTGGCGCATCGATCCGTCCCCGAAATATTCGCGGTTGATCTTGACTGCGGGAAATATGAAAGGCAGAGCCGCAGAAGCCATAAGATGCTCCGCTCGAATGGGCATCGCGGCGCCGACCCTCTGTGTACGCTCCCACGCCTCGGTGTCGGGCCCGCCCTGGTAGAAAGAGACACTCTGCCCGGAAGAATATCCGGAGCAGGTGATCGAAACCGCGTACAAGCAGCCGTTGTCGATATTCTCCTGGATCCGGCCGAAGTCGAGGCTGCGCGAGAGCATCTCCGCGAGAGGCGTGTTGTCGAGGAGCGACGTGGGGCTGTTGCGCGAAAGGAGCATCATCGCCCCGAGCCAGCGCGCGCCCACGCGGGCGATTCCCAGGGGATCCGAGCGGTAAACGTGGTGAACGTGAAAGCCCTGCCATACTCCGAGCAGCCGATCCACCGCAGAGCCGAAATCGTCCGCGAACACCGCGAGGGTTGCGGCGTTGATCGCGCCCGCCGACGTTCCGCACAGGATGGGAAACGGGCTCTTTTCCGGGGCCGGGAGCAGCTCCCTCACCGCTTTCAGGACGCCGACCTGATAGGCCGCCCGGGCGCCGCCTCCGGTCAGAACGAGTCCCGCCTTGGATTTGGTGGACTCGGGAATCAACGCCATGCGCGAGGCTCTTCAGTGTAGTAGCGGCCGGCCGGTCCGTCGACTACTCCGGGGGCTCCGGCGAAGTATCTTCAATTGGGACTTCGTGACTTCGGCTCTTCGGTTGCGTGGCCGCATGATAGCCGAATTCCGCCGTGCCCTGCGGCATAATGGACTCATGAAGCGCGACGCGAATCTGCTCGCGGCCCGCATGGCCGGGATCGAGGCTTTCCACGTCATGGACGTGCAGAATCGTGCCCACGAGCTCGAGGCGATGGGGCGACGAGTCGTGCACATGGAAATCGGACAGCCGGATTTTCCCGCTCCACCGCTCGTTGCCGATGCCGCGATCGAGGCGATCCGAGAGCGCCGTCTGGGTTACACGTCTTCGATCGGCATTCCACAACTGCGCCAGGCCATCTCCGGCTATTACCGCGAGCATCTCGGCGCAGCGGTACCGGCCTCGCGGATCGTAGTCACCGCGGGGGCGTCGGGGGCGTTCCTCGTGACGCTTGGCGCCCTCGTCAACCCCGGCGACGAAGTGCTGATGCCGGACCCTTGCTATCCCTGCAACCGGCATTTCGTTCGCCTTTTCGAAGGTCGACCCCGGGCGATTCCCGTCGACGAGACCCGGCATTACCAGCCTAGCGATGCCGATGTGCGTTCGAATTGGAGCAAGGCGACGCGAGGCGTGCTTCTCGCCTCTCCCTCCAACCCGACCGGGACCACGATTCCGCGCGACGAGCTGAAAGCAATTATCCAATCGACACGACGGGCGGGCGGATTCATCGTCATGGACGAGATCTATCAGGGACTCGTCTACGAGGGCAAGGCGTCAACTGTGCTCGAGTGCGCCGATGACGTATTCGTGATAAACAGCTTTTCGAAGTACTTCAGCATGACCGGCTGGAGACTGGGCTGGGTGGTCGCTCCCGAACCTTACGTCCGCGAGATCGAGAAGCTCGCCCAGAACGCCTTCATCTGTCCTTCCGCTCCGGCGCAATACGCGGCCCTCGCGGCGTTTCGGCCGGAAACCCTGGCGGTGCTGGAGCGACGCCGGGAAGAATTCCAGCGTCGTCGCGACAACATGGTGCCCGCGCTGCGCGAGCTCGGCTTTCGGGTCCCGGTGATGCCCCAGGGGGCTTTCTACATCTACGCGGGGTGCGAGCGCTTCTCGAAAGACAGCCGCGCGCTGGCGCTGCGGATCCTTGAGGAAGCCGGCGTAGCCGTTACGCCAGGCCTTGACTTCGGGTCGAACGCTCCCGAGCGGCACCTGCGCTTCGCCTACACACGCTCGTTGGAGGACCTCAAGGAAGGGGTTGCGAGCATCGCGCGGATGCTGGGACGGCGCGGCTAGGCCGAGCTGTGCGAGCCGGGCCGATCGAACCGGCGCACCGCCTGCTGCAAGCGCTCTTTTTCGGCGAACACCTTTTGCGCGTACTGGCTCGAGGGATCCGCAAGGGCGCCGTTGTAGAACTGCAAGCCCGCTTCGAGACTTCCGGTGCGACGGATGTATTCCTTGAGAATGCGGGCTCCGAGGGCAATATTGATCTCGGGATTGAGCACGGCCTCTTCGCCCCCGTGTTCCATGAGCTTGTCCAGGTGGTGCCGAGGAATCACCTGCATGAGACCCTTGGCGCCCACCAGACTCTCCGCGACCGGATTGAAGCGGGACTCAACCGCCATCACCGCCAGGATCAGGAGAGGATCCAGACCGACCTGGCGCCCCGCCTCGAGTGCAGCGCCTACAAACTGCTCGGTGACGTCCGGCGCAATCCGGTATCTGCGAGAAACGTAGCTCGCGAGCGCCCGGTATTTCTCGCTGTCCACCGGTTCCGCGCCGTCGAAGAGCGAGATCGCTCCCCCATAGTGGATGGAGCCGATCGTCGCCGAACGATCCGGGTGCTCCTCGTCGAAGAACAGGCTCTTGCCCCGCATCAGGACGAGCAACACGGCAACCACGCCGATCAGGGCGAGACCGTGGTAGAGCACAGCGGCCGTTCCACTCAATTGATCCAGCAAACGCCGACTTACCCAGGTGGTGTTCATTGCACCTACCTCCTATTTTCTATATTGCATCGCAGCAAATCTATTCTAAATAGGTACTTAACCCGCGTCAAATGAACGAGACACACGCCGAATATGGCCCGAATGAACTACCACCACCGACTCCCTGCCGAGCTGAAAACATCCGCATGTGAGCGCTTCCTGACCTTAACTGGACATCTCGGCGAGAACACAGCGAGCGGCCTGCAGCTCAGCCCGAGGCTCGAAGCCCCGGACTGAGCGCAGTCCTCGCAACCCGCTCTAGGGCCTCGAGCCCGTCGGAAAGGGCCATGCGGCCGCGGGGTTCAGGGCGGTCTTCGCCCCTTCTGGCGTCGCCGCCATCGAAGACGTTGCAGTCGTCGATCCCGCCATCGCTGTTGCCGGTTTCGTCGCGGCTTTCCTCGCCGTTTTTCGCCCGGACTTCGCCTTTTTCTTGCCGGACTTCTTTCCCTTCGCGGGCTTCTTCAACGATTTCCTTTTTCCTTTCTTTTTTGCCGCTCTCCTCTTTTTCTTTTTCTTCGCCGCTTTCTTCCCTTTTCTCTTCTTTGCCATGAGAGCCTCCGTCAAGAGTTATGAACCAATGCACCGCGCCCGCCCATCGGGCGCAGGCTATTCAACCGCCGAGGATAGCCCCCGGCGAATTGAATTCCTTTGCCGCCATGCTCGACAGCAGGTCCTGGTACAGGATGTCGGGATCGAGCCGAATCCCGCCGTCCCATACGACCGTTGCCGCCTTTCGGTCGACGGCAACACGACAAAACCGGTCGACATCCCGCCACGCGCTGAAGGCGCCCACATCGAGGAGGTTCCCGAGAAACACGCTCCCCTCAAGACCATCTTCGAACTTCAGCCAGAGCCTGTAGTCCGGTGAAGCCTTGCACTCGGTAACGCGATGCATGTCGCCTCCCTTTCAAAGAGGCCGATGGCCGCGGCGGGCTATTCCCAACTGAGCGCGCCTCCCGTCTGGTATTCGATGACCCTCGTCTCGAAGAAATTCCGCTCTTTCTTGAGGTCGATCATCTCGCTCATCCAGGGGAAAGGATTGCTCGCGCCGGCGAACATCGCCTCCACCCCGATCTGCTGGCAGCGGCGATTGGCGATGTAGCGCAGGTACTCCTTGAACATCGGCGCATTGAGCCCGAGGACACCGCGCGGCATCGTGTCCTCCGCGTACCGATATTCGAGCTCTACGGCCTTCCGAATCAGACCTTGCATCTCCTCGCGGAACTCCGGGGTCCAGAGCTGCGGGTTCTCCATCTTGATCTGGTTGATCAGGTCGATGCCGAAATTGCAGTGCATGGATTCGTCGCGCAGGATGTACTGGTACTGCTCGGCCGCGCCGGTCATCTTGTTCTGGCGGCCCAGCGCGAGAATTTGCGTGAAGCCGACATAGAAG
>DASSJA010000164.1:0-6227 GCA_035691445.1 Burkholderiales bacterium
ATTCCACACACCGATCGGGAAATTCGAGGGCATCGAGGAGCCTCTCGCGCGCATCGGCGGCAACCTCTACATGATGGACGCGGCGCGCGCCATGACGGCAGGAGCCATCGATCTGGGCGAGAAGCCCTCGGTCATCTCGGCGATCGTCAAATATCACCTCACCGAGCGGGGGCGCGCGATAGTCAACGACGCGATGGATATCCTGGGCGGCAAAGGCATCTGCCTCGGGCCGAACAATTTCATGGGGCGCTCGTACCAGCAGCTGCCCATCGCGATCACGGTCGAGGGCGCCAACATCCTCACGCGCAACCTCATCGTCTTCGGGCAGGGCGCGATCCGCTGCCATCCCTACGTGCTGAAAGAAATGGACGCCGCGCGCAATGACGACCTTCCGGCGTTCGACGCCGCACTCTTCGGCCATATGCGGCACGTACTCGCGAACGAGGCGCGCGCTCTCTTCATGGCGCTCACCGGATCGCGTCTGGTTCCCGTTCCCGCCGGCGCGGCCCCGCACACGCGCCGTTACTACCGGCACCTGACGAGACTGTCCGCCGCCCTTGCGTACGCAGCGGATATTTCCATGCTTTCGCTGGGCGGATCCCTCAAGCGCCGCGAGCGGATCTCGGCGCGCCTGGGCGATGTCCTATCGATGCTCTACCTCTCCTCGGCGACGCTCAAGCGCTTCGAGGACGACGGCCGGCAGGAATCGGACCTTGCGCTCCTGCATTGGTGTCTCCAGGACGCGCTTGCCCGCGCGGCCGATGCGCTGCACTCGGCGCTGGCGAACTTTCCCGTGCGGCCGATCGGCGCATTTCTGCGCCTGGTGATTTTCCCGCTCGGACGGCGCTTCGCGCCGCCCAGCGACGCGCTCGGGCACCAGGTCGCGCGCCTGCTCATCGCGCCCTCGGCGACGCGCGACCGTCTTTCGGCGGGCATGTACCTGCCGAAGGCCGAGAGCGACCCGCTGGGGTGCCTCGAAGCGGCCCTCGACGCGGCGATCAGCGCAGAGGCGATCGAGGCCAAGATCCGCGCGGCAAACAAGGCCGGGACGATCCGCGGCAAGGGACCCGACGAGCTCGCACAGGCCGCGCTCGCCGCGAAAGTCATCAGTGGCGAGGAGCAGGCTCTGCTCAAGCGCGCCGCACAATTGCGCGACGAGGTCATCCGCGTGGATCACTTCCCTCAGGATCTCGGACGCTCGGAAGCGATCCGGCCTCCGCAGCCGCAGCGCGCCGCCGCGTAAACCCGCTCCCTTTTCTGCGGCAGGACCCTCCTGCCATCGGAGGCTTGATGTCGAAGGCCATCTACATCATCGACGGCGCGCGCACGCCGTTTCTCAAATCGCGCAACCGGCCCGGTCCCTTCTCGGCGAGCGACCTCGCCACCGCCGCCGGCAAGTCGCTGCTCGCGCGGCAGGCATTTGCGCCGGACGAGCTCGACGAGGTGATCCTCGGCTGTGCCGCGCCTTCCGTGGACGAGGTCAACATCGGGCGCGTCGCGGCGCTGCGCATGGGTTGCGGGCAAAAGGTCCCCGGCTGGACCGTGATGCGCAATTGCGCCTCGGGCATGCAGGCGCTCGATTCGGCGATCGCCAACATGCTCTCGGGACGATCGAGCCTGGTGCTCGCGGGCGGGGTGGACGCGCTCTCGCGTGTCCCGCTCCTCTATTCGGACCTGATGGTGATGTGGTTCTCGGGCCTCATGGCGGCGAAATCGCCCCTGCAGAAAGCGGGAATGTTCCTGAAGCTCAAGCCTGCGCAGCTGCTCGCGCCGGTCATCGGCCTCGTGAAGGGGCTCACCGACCCGTACGTGGGCCTGCTCATGGGCCAGACCGCCGAGAATCTGGCGTATCGCTTCGGGATCGGCCGCCGGGAAATGGACGAATTCGCGGCGCGCAGCCACGAGCGCGTCATCCGAGCGCAGGAAAACCGCTTCTTCAGCGACGCCCACGACGGCCTCGCGCCGGAGATCTCACCGATCTACGACGACAAGGGCGATCTCTTCGGGGACGACGACGGCGTTCGCAAGGACTCCACCGCCGAGAGCCTCGCGAAGCTCAAGCCGGTTTTCGACAGGAAATACGGCAACGTCACCGCGGGGAACTCTTCGCGGATCACCGACGGCGCGGCATGGCTGGTGCTCGCGACCGACGAAGCAGTGAAACGGCACAAACTCGAGCCGCGTGGCCGCATCGTCGATTCGCAATGGGCGGGGCTCGACCCGGCACAGATGGGCCTCGGGCCGGTACACGCCGCCACGCCCATTCTCAAGCGCCACGGGCTTGCGATCGACGATCTGGATGCGTGGGAAATCAACGAGGCGTTCGCCGCTCAGGTGCTGGGCTGCCTCGCCGCATGGAAAGACGAGCAATACTGCCGCGACGAGCTGGGCCTGGACCACGCCGCGGGCGAGCTCGACCCGGACAAGCTCAACGTGGACGGCGGAGCCATAGCGATCGGGCATCCGGTCGGCGCGTCGGGCGCGCGCATCGTCCTGCACCTTCTGCACGCGCTCAAGAGCCTGAAGGGAAAACGGGGCATCGCCGCGATCTGCATAGGCGGGGGCCTGGGCGGAGCGATGCTGGTCGAGGCACTGTAGACACCCATGGCCGGCCGCTACCGCAACTGGAAGCTCGAGACCGACACGGACGGGATCGTCTGGCTGTCGCTCGACAAGGCGAATTCCTCCGCCAACATCCTCTCTGCGGAGGTGATGTCGGAGCTCGACCGGATCCTCGACGAGCTGGGCGGGGCGAAGCCCCGGGGGCTCATCATCCGTTCCGCGAAGGAATCCGGATTCATCGCCGGCGCGGACGTCGAGGAATTCACGAGAATCAAGGATGCGGACGACGCGATGCGCCTGGTCAGGCGCGGCTGGGACCTGTACAACAAGCTCGCATCGTTGCCCTTCCCGACGCTTGCGCTCGTGAGCGGCTTCTGCATGGGGGGCGGCGTCGAGCTGTCGCTCGCGTGCCGCTACCGCATCGCGGTGGATCAACCCGGGACGCGCTTCGCGCTGCCCGAGGTGCTGCTCGGCATACTCCCCGCCTGGGGCGGGGTGATGCGCCTGCCGCGCGTCGTCGGCCCCACCGCGGCGCTCGACATGCTGCTCACGGGCCGCTCCGTCGACGCGCGCCGCGCCAGGAGCATCGGGCTCGTCGACGCGACGGTGCCTCCGCGCATCCAGGAGAACAGCGCGCGCATGATGGTGCTCGAAGCACCCCGACCCAGAAGGCTGCCCCTCGTGCAGCGCGTGATGAATTCCGCGTTGATGCGCCCGCTGGTCGTGTCGATGGCGAGGAAGCAGCTCGCCGCCAGGGCATCCCCGGATCACTACCCCGCGCCCTACGCGATACTCGAGCTGTGGCGGAGATACGATGGCGATCCGTTTGCGCCGCGGCCCGAAGACCCGGCGTCCGTCATCGGGCTCATGGAAGGCGATACCGCGCGCAACCTGATCCGCATCTTCTTCCTGCAGGAGCGCATGAAGTCGCTCGGGAAGGACAGCGACTTCAAGGCGGCGCGGGTGCACGTGATCGGCGCCGGTGTCATGGGCGGAGACATCGCGGCCTGGTGCTCGATGCGCGGGCTCACCGTGACCCTGCAGGATCAGTCGCCCGAGCGCATCGCGCCAGCGATGAAGCGCGCCGCCGACCTTTTCAAGCGCCGGCTGCGCGACAAACCCCGCATCCGCGACGCGCTCGACCGGCTGATCCCCGACGTCGCCGGGGACGGGGCGCGGCACGCGGACGTGATCATCGAGGCGATTTTCGAGAACCTCCAGGCCAAGCGCGACCTGTTCGCGAAGCTCGAGCCACAGGCGAAGCCCGAGGCTATCCTCGCTTCGAACACTTCGAGCCTCAAGCTCGCCGACATCGGCGCGAAATTCAGGAATCCCTCGCGCCTGGTCGGAATCCATTTCTTCAATCCCGTGCCACAATTGCAGCTTGTGGAGATCGTTTCGAGCGCGCGCACGGACCCCGCAACGGTGAAAAAAGCCGCAGCCTTCGTCCGCCAAATCGACAAGCTGCCGCTGCCGGTGAAGGATTCGCCGGGCTTTCTCGTCAACCGCGTGCTCGGCCCTTATATCGATCAGGCCCTGCGCTTGGCCGACCAGGGCACCGCGCCGGAGACGCTGGACGCAGCAGCCGTCGCATTCGGCATGCCGATGGGGCCGATCGAGCTCGCCGATACGGTGGGCCTCGATATCTGCCTCGCGGTCGGGAAGGAATTGGCCGGCGAGAACGCCGAACCGCCGAAAAAGCTCGCGGCCCTCGTCGCGGGCGGAAATCTCGGCAGGAAAACAGGCCGTGGATTCTACCTCTGGCAAAAAGGCAAACCGCGCAAGGGCAGAGCGGGCAGCGTCGCGCCGGCACTCACCGAAAAGATCATCGCGCCTTACCTGCAGGAAGCCAAGGCCGCCGTGGCCGCAGGCGTCGTGGCCGACGCCGATCTCGCCGATGCGGGGCTCATCTTCGGCACGGGCTTCGCACCGTTCCGCGGCGGGCCCCTGAACTATCTGAAGACCCTCGCGGGAAAATCCTGAGCGACCGTATCCGCAGACGCAAGGTAGCAAACCTGCGCGCGGTGGCAGTCGCGCTCGCGCTGTACGCAGTCGACGCGAACGCACAGGCTACGCGCTCGCAGCCACCCGTCGCGTCGAGATTCGAGATCCAGCGTTTTATCGTCGAAGGCAACACCCTGCTCTCGCAAAGCGAGATCGACGGAATCCTCGCGCCGTTTTCGGGAAAGAACCGCGATTTCGGCGACATCCAGCGCGCCCTCGAAGCCCTGAAGGATGCCTACACGCACCGCGGCTACGCCGCCGTGCGGGTGAGCGTCCCCGAGCAGGACATCCGCGCGGGCCAGGTGCGCCTGAGCGTGCTCGAGGCGCGGATCCGGCGCGTGCGCGTCCAGGACAATCGCTTTTTCGGCGAGAAGAACGTCAGAGCCGGACTGCCGTCGCTGAAGGAAGGGACCACTCCCAGCACGCGGGCCATCAGGCAGGACGCGCAACTGGTCAACGAGAATCCGGCCAAGCAGGTGAGCGTTTCGCTGCAGCCGACCGACGACCCAGGTCAGGTCGACGCAACCGTTCGCGTGACCGACGAGAAGGCTTCGCGGATCTCGGCGTACGCCGACAACACGGGCACTCCCAGCACCGGCAAGATCCGCACCGGCCTCGGCTACCAGAACGCAAATCTCTTCGACGGGGACGACGTATTCAACGTTCAGGCCATCACCTCCCCGGGCCATGCGTCGGACGTGAAGATCTTCGGCGCCAGTTACCACGTTCCCATCTACAACTGGGGCGGCGCGGTCGACGCCCTCGCCGGGTATTCGAGCGTCAATTCCGGCACGGTGCAGGATGTCTTCAGTGTGTCGGGCAGGGGAACCGTGTTCGGGCTGCGCTACACGCAGTTGCTCGGGCGGCTGGAAAGCTACGAGCACCGCGTTTCGTTCGGACTGGACTACCGCGCGTACAAGAACAGTGTGATTTTCGCCGGCGCGTCTCTCGTTCCCGATATCACGGTCCGGCCCGCCACGCTCGCCTACAGCGGCCGCGTGTCGAAGGCCGGGCAGGACTTGTCCTTCAATCTCTCCTACTCGCGCAATATCCCCGGAGGCAGCAAGGGCGGAGACGAGGATTTCGAGAATCAGCGCCCCGGCGCGAACCCCCGATACGGCATCTACCGCGAGGGCGTGGCATTCTCGCGTGCGCTGCCGGCCGATCTTGTCCTGCGCGCCGCCGCGAATGCCCAGCAGACCCACGACCTGCTCATCCCCGGCGAGCAGTTCGGCATGGGCGGAGCGGACAGCGTGCGCGGCTACTACGAGCGCGAGACTGCGAACGACGTCGGGAGCCGTTTCTCCCTCGAAGTCTACGGGCCGGATTTCGGCTCTCGCATCGGCAGCAACTGGCGTGCGCGGGCGCTCGTTTTCGCCGACACCGCACACGGCGAAGACAACGCCCCGGCGCGCGACCAGACACAGCCGGTCAACAAGCTCGGCAGCTTCGGCTTCGGCATGCGAGCAAACCAGGGCAAGGCCTTCGCGTTCCGGCTCGATGCGGCGCGTGTCACGGAAAGCGCCGGAACCCGCCTCAAGGGCGACAAGCGGGTGCACTTTGCGGTCGCCTACAGCTACTGAGTCGAGTCCGGACCATCGTAGCCGAGCGGGCGACGGCCGCGACGCCGCCTTCGGCTCACGGTAACATTGGGCGAGCTC
>DASSJA010000165.1:0-5963 GCA_035691445.1 Burkholderiales bacterium
CCCGAGCGGCACGAGGAGGCAGGTGCCGGCGAGAAAACCTCCGAAAGTGAGCGTCGCCACCCAGCCCACTGCAGCCGCGTCCGCGTGGAACTCCGCGGCGAAGGCGGCAAGCATCGGCGTCTGATAGTGGATGGTTCCCGCACCGGCGAACACCGACACCGCGAGGAGGATCATCAGTTTCCGATCGAGAACGCGGGCGCGGGCGGAATTCATTCGTAGAGTGGAAATCCGCACCGTGCGCGGATCGCCGTGTGGTCCATGGTGCGCGGGAGCCAGAGTAACACGACCCCTCCGCTCCGGATAGAATGCCTGCATCGTTCTTGCGACGGGTCTCCCGGGAACACGGCGGTCAAATGACGCACGTGAGAAGCGCGGACGGAACCAGGATCTACTGCGAGGAAAACGGCGCAGGCCCGGCCGTGCTCTTCGTGCACGAGTACGGAGGTTCCTGCCGCAGCTTCGACGCGCAGGTCGCGGCCTTCCGCGCGCGCTACCGCTGCATCGCCTTCAATGCGCGCGGCTATCCCCCTTCGGAGGTGCCCGCAGCGGTCGACTCCTACTCCCAGGATCACGCGGTCGCCGACATCGCCGCGGTGATGGACGGGCTGGGCGTCGAAAAAGCGCACCTGGTCGGCGTTTCGATGGGTGCGGCCTCGAGCCTGCAGTTCGCGCTCAAGGAACCCGGGCGCGTGCTCTCCGCGACGCTGGTTGGAATCGGCTCGGGGTCGGACGATCCGGCGCTGTTCCGCGAAACCGCCGAGGCGAACGCGAGGCTCCTGGAATCGGGCGGCATGGCGGCGCTCGCGGCGCAGATGAGCGCGAGCCCGACACGCCGGCGCCTGAAGGACAAGAATCCCCCGGAGTTCCGGCGCTTCAACGAGCAACTGCTCGCGATGTCGCCGGTCGGCCACGCCAACACCATGCGCGGCGTGCAAGGTCGCCGCCCGCCGCTGTACGTCCATGAGAAGCGTCTCGCGGCGCTCTACCTTCCCGTGCTCGTCGTCGTCGGCGAAGAGGACGCGGGCTGCCGCAAGCCCAGCGAGTTCCTGAAACGCGTGCTGCCCGACGCGAGCCTGCACGTGATTCCCCAGACCGGCCACTGCGTGAATCTCGAGGACCCGGCCGGGTTCAACCGCCTGTGCCTGGCTTTCGTGGGCAAGGCGCGCGCCGCGAGCGCCTAGCGGGAAGCATCAGCGGCACCGTGGTCACCATCGACGGGATTTTCCAAGCGTCCGGCTGTCTAAGCGCCCGCAGGCTGCCGATGGGATAATCGCCACAGGCCAGGGGAGCTGGAACTTTTGATTCGGAGGAGCATCATGCGTGGGATCGTGCTGGCCGTGCTCGCGTCGGCGAGTTTTTCCGCCGTGGCGGGCGCCTTGGATGCCAATCTGTCGAGCCATACCGTCGAGGCTGCGTACTACGGCAACGTCGGCGTGGCGGACTGGACCTTCGGGTTCCTGTACAACAGGGACGAGAACAACCGGGCAGCCAACGTCGGCGTGCTCGCGACCGGCGATACCGGCATAGGAAACTCGCGGATCGAAGGCGGTCTGGGCGGCAAGCTGTATGGAGTCCACGTCGCCGGATCGGACGTGCTCTCGTTGGCGCTGGGCGGCCAGGTGCGCTGGTTCCCTGGAAACGGCCCCTTCGCGATCGGCGGCTACGCCTTCTATGCGCCGAACGTCGTGACTTTCCTCGATGGCCAGCGCTTCTACGACGCGGGGCTGCGCGCGGAGGTCGAAGTGTTCCGGAACAGCTTCGCCTACGCCGGCTACCGTCGGATGCGCGCGGACCTGGACAACGGCAGCCAGGTGTTCGTGGACCGGGGCGGTTTCGCGGGGATCCGGATCATTTTCTAGACCTGGGGTGAGCACACCCGCCGAGATTTCGCTGGACGGGACGGCGGGCGAGTTTACGAAAAGACCGTAGTACCTCCAATTTGGGATAAAATGCCCAAATTTCCAGGAGGCCCAAGTGATCTTTCTCGGCAAATGGTGTCGTGCGCCCCTCGTCTGCGCCCTGCTCGCGGCGGCGGCCCCTGCATGGGGGGCGACCGAAGAAGACGCGGCGCGGGCGGCGAAAGAGGGGCGCTACGAAGAGGCCGCGTCCGCCTACCGCGCCCTGATCGCCCGGAACCCGGCGACCCTTCGGCTGCGGATCAACCTGGCGGACGTCCTGGCCAAAGAGCGCCTCTGGGACGAGGCCATCCAGGAGTATGAGGCGGCACTGAAGATCTCCCCGCAGAACGCCGAAGCCCGGGTCGGCATCGGCACGGTCAGGCGATGGCAGGGGCACATCGAGGCGTCGGTCCAAGCCTACGAGACGGCACGGGCGGCTGCGCCCCAGGACCCGGCGGCGACCCTGGGGCTCGCCGGCACCTACGCGCTCGATCACGATTTCTCGAAGGCGCAGCGGCTGTACGGCGAGGCCGCGGCGAAATGGCCGACGGATGCCGCTGCGCAGCAGGCCGCCTACGACTTCGCGAGACAGGTCCACCCGCGCGCCTATTTGTATTTCGAGGACGACCTCTCGTTTCAGGATCGGATCGCGGGGCTGGCCACGCCTTTCGGGTCGCGCGAGGACATCGCCTACGAACACCAGCAGGAGCTGCGTTTCCTGTCCGAAACGGGGGATAAGACCTTCACGCGCACCGACAACCGGCTCATCTACACGCACACTTTCGGATACCAGCAGGCGCTGGAGGCTTCGGTCAGGCACTCGACCTTCGCCTACGAGCCCGCGGCGGTGCCGACGAGCACCGCGATCCCGCCGTTCAGCACCTCGATCGACTCCTTCGACGAATATCGGGTGCGCTACGCCCAACCGTTCACTCCCGAGCAAGTCGTTTCGGTGCGCGCCACGCTGCGGCCGACGACACTGTTCTTCGGCCAGAAGTTTGTCTCGGAGAAGCTCGAAGCGGATGTCCAGTCGCAGTGGAGTCCCCGCCTGCAGACCAGCTTCGGCACCGGCGTGCTGCACGATCTGAAGGACAGCGCCGCGTCGGAGTCGGATCTCAGCTATCAGGTCCTCTGGCGAGCCGGCGCGCAATACGTCGTCAGCGATCGCGCGGACGTCTCGTTCCGCTACATCACCAATCCGGATCTGGACAGCAGTATCTACGCCACCACCCTTCTCCAGGCGAGCTACAGCTATTCGTCGACGTATTCTGGAATCTTCCGCTTGCGCTATGACGACTACAAGCAGGCGGACGATCAGACCTCGATCTACGCCGGCGTGCGCTTCACACCCAGCAGCCACCTCTGGTCGGAGTTCGGCTTGAAGTACGCGGCGCGGGGCCCGAGAGACGGTTTGTTCGGGCTCGCCTCGGTGATCTGGCGCTTTTAGAATTCTGTCCATGCGCGCCGCCGCGATCGCCCTGAGCCTTGCCCTGGTGGCCGCGATAGCGGCGCGGGCGGTCATCGCCGCCGAGGACTCGCTCGCGGATCTGGAGCGCGCAACCCGGGTCAACCCGGGCTCGGCCTCGGCGTGGGACCGGCTGGGCGAGATGTTCGCGCGCGTTCAGCGCTTCGGCGAGGCGCAGGAGGCTTTCGCCAAGGGACTGAAGCTCGCCCCCAATTCCAAGGCGCTGCTGCAGCACCTCGCGCTCATGCACGCCTGGAGCGGCAACTACAAGGAAGCGGAAAGGCGCTACACCGATCTGCTCGGGGGATACCCGCGTGACACCGCGCTGCGCCTGGACTATGGCCAGACGCTCGCCTGGGACGGGCGCTTCGAGGAGGCGCGCGAGCAATACGGGATCGTGCTGACGGAAAGCCCCAGGCACGTCGAGGCGCTCCGCCTCCTGGCCCAGCTGACGGCATGGCAGGGAAACTACGACGGAGCGCTGGACCTGCTCGACCGCGCTCTGGCCGTCGACCCGCAGAACACGAACGTGCTCGTCAGCCTGGGAGAGATCCTCTCCTGGAAGGGCGATCTCTCGCGGTCGATTCGGGCGTTCCGGCAGGCGCTGGACATCGCGCCGCGGAACGCATCCGTGTGGGCCGACATCGGGCAGGCCTACGCCTGGCAGGGACGCACGCGCGAGGCTCTGGACGCATACAGCGCGGCGATCGCGATCGATCCCCGGATGGTCGAAGCCTATCTGGGCCTCGCGCGCGTGTACAAGGACAACCACCAGTACGGGGAAGCCGAGAAGCGCCTGCGCGCAGCGCTCGCGCTCTTTCCCTCAGATTCACGGCTGAGCAAGGAGCTCGCGGCGCTCGCGGCGGACAAGTCCCTGCGCCTGTCGGATGTCATGGGATGGCTTCCGCCGATTCTCTTCGTCGTGATCCTGCTGACGATCCACCGCCACGTATGGCGCTACCGGCGCGTGCTGCGCCCGCGCCGAGTGGTGACGGGGATCCTCCTCGCGAGCCTCCCGGTGCTCGCGCTCCTGACGGCGTCGGTGTACGGGTTCGTGCTGTTCGGGGGCGCCTACTACAAGGCGGCCGAGTACGCCTCGCGCCTGCTGCAGGTCGTCAACCTGATCATGCTGGTCGCGGTGTTCTTCTCGCTCGTGTGGCTGCTGCGCTTTCAGCGGCCGTGGCGCGAGCACGTGGTCCTCGCGGTCGGGGCGCACCCGGACGACATCGAGTTCGGCTGTGGCGCGGCGCTGCTGCGCTACCGCGAGGAAGGCTGCAAGACCTACGGGCTGGTGCTCTCCGCCGGCGAGCAGGGGGGCGGCGAGCCCTCGGAAAGGATCGAGGAGGCGCGGCGCAGCGCGCGCGTCATCGCTCTCACCGAGATCACCGTGCTCGACTTTCCCGACACGCGGCTGCACACGCGCAAGGAGGAGATCCGCGGCGCAATCGAGGAGAAAATATCGCAGTTGCGGCCGGACATCGTGTTTACGCACACCGCGCTCGACGTGCACACCGATCACAAGACCACCTTCGACGCGACGCGCGAGGCCGCGCGCGGGGCGTGCACCATCCTGTGCTACGAGAATCCCAACACGCCCCCGGAGTTCAACCCGGACTATTACGTCGACATCGGCGACTACCTCGAGGACAAGATCGCCGCGCTGTCGCTGCACAAGAGCCAGACCGGCAAGGATTACAACAATGCCGCGGTAGTGCGCGCCTCCGCCTCGTTCCGCGGAAATCAGGCGCACGTCAGGTTCGCGGAGGCCTTCGAATCCGTGCGGGTTCTGGAAAAAGCGGCCCCGGTGTAACCGAAGGCATGCACGCAACTGCGCCGGCCCGGCTAGCTTGTGCGCTGCTCCTGGCTCTTTTCGTGGGCCGGGGAAGCGCCGAGCCGGCAGCCGCGCGCGCCGACGTCGTCGTCCCGTATCTCCGGGGACCGGTTGCGCTCGACGGGCGCCTGGCCGAGCCTCAATGGCGCCGCGCGGCCCGGATCACGCAAGCCGACTTCCTCGTCTGGAAGGTCGACCGCGACCAGAAAGTCCCGTCCGAGATCGTCCTGCGATTGTTTCACGACGGGAGCGATCTCTACGTCGCGCTCTCGTCCTACGACCGTTTCGTGGAGCCCGCGACGCCTCCGGAGAATTCCGACGGTCTCTATTCGTTTTCCGTGATGACGCGCACCGGCGCCTTGCAGCACTACCGGTTGCGCTGGTCGGCGAACCCGCCGGCGGCGGGCGGCGAGATGCTCTCGCCGGGCCGCTGGGGGGCGCGCCTGCGGGGCCCCTTCGGCGATCCGCGGCGCGAGGGCGGCGGCTACGTTCTCGAATTCGCCATTCCGCTCGCGGCGACCGGCTGGCGGCCCGGCGATACCGTTCCGGTGAACGTCATCGTGCTGGATCACAACGGCAGGCCCGGCGGCCGCTACGACGAGGCAGGCGTCGAGTTCGCCAAGCTCGCCTGGGGCAGCCTGGACAACGAGGCACGGGCGGGTTACCGGCTCCTGAAGCTAGCGCCGCGATAGGCGGACGGTTTCGCCTGCACTCTCCCGCGCGAAGTTTTCCAGCACGTCCCAGTGCGCCTGGGTCATCTGCCGGGCAG
>DASSJA010000166.1:0-20997 GCA_035691445.1 Burkholderiales bacterium
GGATACTCCCGCCGCGGCGCATTGTAGTCTTCCATCGGGAACACGAACGGAGGAACGCGCCCGACCAGCGCTTCGATGATCATCAGCTCCTGGTCGGTGTGGTTGATGAAGGGCGCGGGGCGGATCCGCGCGCCCTCCTTGCCTTTCGCGAGGATGTAGAGCGGCCGGTCGTGGTGCTTCGCCGCCACCGTGTCCCTGCTCGCGGGATCGGTGTTGGCGACGATGTCGGTGACCCCGTAGCAGGTGCAGAAATAGGTCTGCTCGGGGTCGGTCTCGGCGTAAACGCCGGTTCCGCGGATCCCGATGGTCGAGGTCGCGGTGACGAGGCGCGTCGGCCTTCCCTTACCAAATACTGACAGCAGCTTTCCGGTAACCAGGCGCAGCGCCGTCGTCAGGCCGGAGGCCGGCTTCTCGATCACCATGTGGCTGCCGCCGCGAAGGAGGTACGCTTCCTCGGCGACCGCGAAGATGATCTCGCCGTTGGGCGCCGTCTGGACGGTATCGCCGGGGACGATGCGCGTCTGGAGCGTCGCGACCTGGCTGTTGACGGTCACGCCTCCGGAGACGCGGTAGATGGACTGGCCGGGCGGAAGCCTGCTGGGCGACCGGCCGAAAATCTGCGCGATTGCGCTGCCCGCCGAGGAGAAAAACCCCGCGGCGAGCGCCTGGATCAGGATGCGGCGGCGCGGGTCTTCGAGCTGGCCAAACGGTCTCACAGCGGCAAAATCCCTCCCAAGGTGCCCCTGAAAACTCCGCGCGACGCCAGCGAAACGACCCGCGGTCCCGGTCCAGGCGGAGTGGTCTCCACCATGTTTTTTCGTGTCTGACGGCCGATGCTATCACATAATGTCGGAAATCCGGCCAAGGCGACGACCTCGGACCGGAGACTTTACTCACAGCGAGAGGGCCCATGAAATCGTCGATTCTGCTGCGCGTCGCTTCCGCGCTCACGCTGATATTCTGCGCGGGGCACACCTACCGGGCGCTGAGCCCCGGGGCGAGCACCCCCGAGGAGGCGGCGGTGTTCATGGCCATGCAGGCCTTTCCGTTCACCATCATGGGATCTCGCCGCACGCACTGGGATTTCTACCGCGGCTTCAGCCTGCTGCTCAGCGTGACGCTGGTGCTCCTCGCCGTGCTGTTGTGGCAGCTCGGGGCGATGGCGCAGAGCGATCCGGCCCGGGCCCGACCGCTGATCGCCTCGCTTCTGCTCGGCTACATCGGCTTCACGGTCCTGAGCGGCCTGTACTTCTTCACGGCGCCCGCGGTGCTGTCCGCGGCGGCCGCGATCTGCCTCGCTCTCGCGTTCCTGTCGCCGCGGTAGAATCGCGCGAAACCATGCAACGACGCCCGTGCGTCGAGCGCGCGATGCCCGCCACCGCCAAGAAGCCGCAGGAAGCCTCGCATTCGAACTTCGTCCGCCAGATCGTCGAAGCCGATCTGATGGCGGGGAAGTACGCAAAGCGCCGGTGGAACGGCAGGCCCGGCTCGGCGCTCTCGGTCGAGCGTGCGCCCCCCGATCCGGCGAAGATACGCACGGGCTTTCCGCCCGAGCCGAACGGCTACCTGCACTACGGCCACGCCAAGGCCATCTGCCTGAATTTCGGCCTCGCGCGCGACTACGGGGGAGTGTGCCACCTGCGCTTCGACGACACCAACCCGGCAAAGGAGGAGACCGAATACGTCGATTCGATCCGCGAGGCGGTGCGGTGGCTCGGTTTTTCCTGGGACGATAAAAGCGGGGGCAACCACGAGTACTACGCCTCCGACTACTTCGAGTACCTGTACGAGTTCGCGGAGGAGCTGGTGCGCCGCGGCCACGCCTACGTCGACAGCCTGTCGGCCGAGCAGATGCGCAGCCTGCGCGGCACCCTCACCGAGCCCGGCAAGGACAGCCCCTACCGCTCGCGCACGGTGGACGAGAGCCTGAAGCTGCTGCGCGAGATGCGAGCGGGAAAGTACGCCGACGGCGAGCACGTCCTGCGCGCGAGGATCGACATGGCCTCGCCCAACGTCAATCTGCGCGACCCGGCGATGTACCGCATCCGCCACGCGCGCCACCACCGCACCGGCGACAAGTGGTGCATCTACCCGACCTACGACTGGGCGCACGGCGTGTCCGATGCCCTGGAAAACATCACGCACTCCCTCTGCACGCTGGAGTTCGAGGACCACCGGCCGCTGTACAACTGGTTCAACGAGCGCCTCGCCGAGGACTGGACCGGCTACGACGGCGTGAAGCGGCAGGGCCTGCTGCAGCGGCCGCTGCCGCAGCAGATCGAATTCGCGCGCCTGAACCTCACCCATGTCGTGCTCTCGAAGAGGAAGCTCATCCAGCTCGTCGAGGAAAAACACGTCGACGGCTGGGACGACCCGCGCATGCCGACGCTCGCCGGCGCGCGCCGCCGCGGCTTCACCCCCGAGGGGTTCCGCCTTTTCGCCGAGCGCATCGGCGTCGCCAAGGCCGACTCCTGGATCGAGTTCTCGGTGCTCGAGGACTGCATGCGCGAGCACCTGAACGAGATCGCGCGGCGCCGCATCGCCGTGCTCGACCCGGTGAAGCTCGTGATCGAGAACTACCCGCAGGGAAAGGAAGAGGAGGTCGAGGCACCGAACCACCCGCAGAAACCGGACTGGGGCAAGCGCGGGCTCCCGTTCTCGCGCGAGCTGTGGATCGAGCGCGAGGACTTCGAGGAGACTCCGCCCAAGGGGTACTTCCGCCTCTTCCCGGGCAACAAGGTGCGGCTGCGCTACGGCTACGTGGTCGAGTGCACGGGGTGCGACAGGGACGCAAGCGGCAAGCTCGTCGCGGTGCGCTGCATCTACGACCCCGCAACGAGATCCGGCACGCCCGGAGCCGAAGGGGTCAAGGTCAAGGGAAATATCCACTGGCTGAGCGCGAAGCATTCGCACGCCGCGCAAGTGCGGCTCTTCGACCGGCTGTTCCGGGTTCCTCACCCGGGCGCGGACGATACCGATTTCCTGAGGGACCTCAACCCCGAGTCGAAGAAGGTCGTCACCGCCGAGCTCGAGCCCGCGATGAGAGGCGCGAAGGGCGAAGAGCGGTTTCAGTTCGAGCGGCACGGCTATTTCATCGCCGACCGCGACGATCCGTCGGTATTCAACCGCGCGGTTTCCTTGCGCGACTCGTGGAGCGTCCCGAAGTAGGCCGTCGGCGGAGGGGAAGCCTGCCGTGCGCATCCTGGTCATCGAAGACGAGAAAAAAGTCGCGAAGGCGCTGCGCGAAGGACTCGAAGCCGAGCGCTACGAGGTCCGCATGGCCGCCGACGGCGAAGAGGGCTTCGCGCTCGCCAGCCGGGACTCGTTCGACCTGGTGCTGCTCGACCTCACGCTCCCGCGCCGCGACGGCATCGAGATGCTCACCGCCCTTCGCAAGCGCAGGGTCCCGACACCCGTGTTCATCCTCACCGCCAGGGACACGGTCGAGGACCGCGTGCTCGGCCTGGACAGGGGCGCCGACGACTATCTCGTCAAGCCGTTCACGTTCCCCGAGCTGCTCGCGCGAATCCGGGCGCTGCTCCGCCGCGGTTGCACGGACCCGGCCCTGAAACTGCATCACGAGGACCTTTACATGAACCTTGCCACGCGCAAGGTGTCGAGGCGGGACCAGCCCCTGGAGCTGACGGGGAAGGAGTTCGAGATTCTCGAATGCCTGCTGCGCCATCCGGGCCACATCGTTTCGCGAAAAATGCTCGCTCGCGACGTGTGGCATGTCACCGCGCGCGCCACGCCGCTCGACAACGTCATCGATGTCACCATCGCGCGGCTGCGCCGCAAGATCGACGATCCGTTCGAGAAGAAGCTGCTGCACACGGTCCGCGGCGTGGGATTCGTTCTGGGAGCGAGACGCGAGTGACGGGGCTCAGGCTGAGCGTCCGCGCGCGTCTCGCCCTTTGGCACGCGGGCGTGCTGACGCTCATCGTCTGCGCATTTTTCGCGGGCATCCTGCTTTTCGTGAGAGCGAGTCTTCTCCAGGGACTGGACCGTCAGCTGCACCGCGCGCTGGCGACCGTCGATTGGGTCTACCGCCACGAGCCCGACGAGGTCAAGGATCTCGCGTCCGAATCGGGGATCGAGCTGTTTCAGATCATCGTGGCCGGCAAGCCGCGCTATCAGACCGAGGGCTGGGAGCACGCGGGGCTCGCGCGCGCCCTGCAGGGCAGTACGATGCCGCCCGAATCCTGGAAGGGGCAGGACGGCCGCCACTATCGGGTCGAGGCGATCGCCGGGCCCTCCTACACGGTCGCCGCCGCGATCGAGGAAGGCTCGCGTCGCGAAGTCTTCTGGATGCTCGTCGCGATCCTGGCGACGGGTATTCCCTTCGCCGTCTGCCTGGCGATCGCCGGAGGATATTTCCTCGCGGGGCGCGTTCTCGCCCCGGTGGGCGCCATGGCGGACAAGGCGCGCGAGATCACGGCGGATTCGCTCGGCGAGCGGCTGCCCGTCGGGAATCCGCAGGACGAATTCGGGCGTCTCGCGACCGTTTTCAACGATACGCTGTCGCGGCTGAACGACTCGTTCGATCGGCTTCGCAGGTTCACGGCCGACGCATCGCACGAGTTGCGCACGCCGCTCACGGCAATGCGCAGCGTCGGCGAGGTCGCGCTTCAGGGTTCGCTCGATTCCGGCAGGTACCGGGAAGTCATCGGCAGCATGCTCGAGGAAGTCGAGCGGCTCACCCGGCTCGTGGACAGCCTGCTCGTGCTGACGCGCGCCGATTCCGGAGCCACCCGGCCGGCATGCGAAGTGGTCGAACTGGCGGCGCTCGCGGGCAACGTCGCCGATCACCTGCGCGTCCTCGCGGAGGAAAAGCAGCAGAGCCTGAGCGTCCAGACCACCGCGCGCGTCGAGGCCGTATGCGACCCCGCCATCGTCCGGCTGGGCCTGATGAACCTTCTCCACAACGCGATCAAGTACACGCCCAACGGCGGCGCGATCCAGGTCCGCGCCAAGGCGACCGCCTCCGGGCAACCCTCGATCGAGGTGCAGGATACGGGACCGGGAATCCCGGTCGCGCATCAGGAGCGGATATTCGAGCGCTTCTACCGCGTCGACCCCGGACGCACCAGGGAATCGGGCGGCGCAGGGCTCGGTCTCGCCATCGCACGCTGGGCGGTCGCGACGAACGGCGGCCGCATAGAGCTGGAGAGCGAGGAATCCAAGGGCAGCCTCTTCCGGATCGTCCTGCCCGGGGTCGCCTGAGCCGGGCGGCAGGACCGCAGCGCCCGGGAGATAATGACGCTCCACCGTCAACTTCAGGAAAGCGGATCATCATGATCGATCTCTACGCCGCCGGCACCTCCAACGGCATGCGCGCGCGCATCGGGCTCGAGGAGTGCGGGCTTGCGTACACCTTCCATCCCATCGACCTCGCGAAGGGCGAGCAGAAGTCGCCCTCGTTCCTGGCGATGAACCCGAACGGGCAGATCCCGGTGATCGTGGACTCGGAGGGGCCGGGCGGAAAGCCCGTGACCATCTCGCAGTCGGTCGCGGTGCTCCTGTACTGCGCCGAGAAGTCGGGCAAGTTCCTGCCTAAGGATCCGGCGTCGCGGCCTGCCTTCTGGCAGGCGCTGATGAGCGCGGCAAGCGACATGAGCGGCATGGTCACCGCCATCTTCACGCTGTCGCGCAGCAAGGAGCAGAACTCGGCGGCCGTCGACATCTTCAAGTCGATGTGGAGCAGCTACATGAAGGTGTGGAACGACCGGCTCGGCGGCCAGCGCTACGCCGCGGGCGCCGAAGTGACCGTCGCCGACTTCGCGCTCTACGGCGTGGTCGCGCGCATGAAAATCGCGCAGCCGGCGCTCCTCGAGGGCTACGCGAACGTGGCGCGCTGGAGCGGCGAGATGGCGGCACGCCCCGCGGTCCAGCGCGCGATGAAATTCTGATCGCGCCCCGGTCTGCGCCGACGCAAAATTCGGCCTGCGTGTCGCCGCCGCCCGACAATCCGACCAGCGCCCGATCAACGCCTTAGGGCCTCGCGCTTCGTGCCCGTCGCCGGCGGGCGACAGAATCGCGCTCCGCGGTGCGCGCGATTCTTTTCTAACTGTCTGATTGACCGGGAGTCGCGGACCCTGGCACGGAGGTTGCGCTAGCCAACTCGTTCCAGCCCACGAAATCGGCGGACTCGCGATTTCGAACAGGAAGAGGAGAGCGCAATGGACCGCAGGCTGAGCAACGAGGATATCGACTGGCTGCGCAAGCTGCGCAATGCAAAGGCCGCGAACGAACCCTCGCCCGACATACCCACCAGCGTGGTGCGACGACTGACCCAGCTCGCCTGCGCCGAGGTCAAGGGCGGCAAATACACCATCACGTTCAGGGGCCGCGACGAGCTGATCGACAGGGAATTGAGCTGAGCGCGTCACCGCGCGCAATGCCTTGATCGGGGCGCCCTGGGCGCCCCGATTTCATTCCGGCGCCGCGCTCACTCCATCGGCTCGACCGCGCTAAGGCGCTGCCCCGGCTTTCAGCGGGTGAGCCAGCCCCGGGCGCGCAGCGTCAGCGCGGCGTAGGGAAAGATCCAGGTAAGCGCGAAGAAGGAGAAATACGCGTAGAGGATCCCGAAAACGAAATCCCAGGAGCGCTCGCTCCTCAGGTAGTACAGCACGTACACGAACGAGACCACCGTGATCGCGAGGAACATGCGCACGATCGCGCCCGGATCGCTCATCGCGTTCACCACCCACAACGCGATCGATGCATAGCCCACGGGATAGCGAAGGTTGGTAATCGTGCTCTCATAGACTGCGAGCACACGCGAAAAAAGCGGCCGCGTCCACACGATCCTGCCGAAACGGAACTCCTCGCGGATATAGCTTCGATCCCAGCGCAGGAACATTCTGCACAGCTTGAGGTAGGTCTCCGGGACCACCGTGTGCACGACCGCGGTTCGCTGGTACACCGTGTCGTAGCCCGCCGCGAGAATGTCGTTGGTGAGCGCGCGGTCCTCGCCGTAGGTGCACGCCACGCCGAGAAACTCCTGGCGCTCCCACCGCGGAAGCACCTGCCGCACGACGGCGGCGCGGTAGGCCGCGAGCGCGCCGGGGCAGCAGTAGACGGTGCGGAACACCGACTGCGCGCTGCGCAGGTAATCGAAGGACAGGATGAACCTCACGTGCAGCATCCTCGGAATGAGGCTGCTCCTGCGGTTGTGCACGGCGACCTTGCCCGCCACCGCACCGACCCGCGGGTCGCGGAACGGGCCGGCGATCGCGAGGAGCGCGCCGCGCTCGATCACGCTGTCGGAGTCGACCGTGACGATCACCTCGCCCGTGGCGCGCCGGAAACCCTCGGCGAGCGCGCCGCGCTTGCCCTGATTCACGCTCAGCCGCACCGGCGTCACCAGCCCCGGAAACCGCAGCGCGGCGTGCCGGATGTGGTGCCAGGTGTCGTCCTTGCTGCCGTCGTCGATCGCGATGATCTGCAGGCGATCGGGCGGATAGCTCGCCGCCGCGACCGAGTTGATGGTTTCCCCGACCATGGCGCCCTCGTTGTAGGCGGGGATCACCACGGTCAAGCGGGGAGCGGCCTCCAGCGGGACCGCCGCAAAGGGGCGATAGATCAGCCACAGGACCGTGCGCAGGAGAAGCAGCACCACGCCCATGGTGATCCAGATGATCGTCGGCCGGACCCACAGCATGCTCCAGTGTTCGCGGCGCGCGACGTCCACGAGCGGCTGCAGGAGCGGCGTCGCGAGCGCAGCGTAGGCGAGCGCGCCTATGCCGGCGAAGATCGCGGCGACCAGAAGGTAGTCCCAGGCGTCGCGCCGCGGCGGCTCGGCGGCAAGGGCGACGGATTCGACCGTCGCGGAGTCGGACTGGGGTTTCATTCTGGAAACGGCCTGCGAAGACGAACCCGGGATTCTACCGTTTCAAGTTGACGCTTCTCTGAATGAACCGGGAAATGCTGAATGAACCGGGAAATTGTTCCGCGCGAGGCAGCAAGCGACGCAGAGCGCTTGCCGTTCGTCGCCTGGGAGCGACGAACGGCCCGCTGAAACCGTGGATTCAGCCGACGACCAGGGCGGCGTGCTGGCTCTGGCCCTCGGTCATGCCGCGCGCCTTCATCCAGTCGTAGGCGCGGTTGAACAGGGCAGGATCGTAGTAGTCCACGTGCTTGTAGTGCACGAAGGCGCGCAGCAGCTCGCGCGGGGCCAGCTCGCCCTTGGTCGCCGCCGCGACATGGTGCGCGTACTTGTAGAAATCGGCGTTGATCAGGTCGACCGCCTGGTTCTCGGCCTCGTAGTAGGCCTTGCGCTGTTCCGGCGTCAGATCCGCCGCCACCACCTCGCCGCCGCGGTAGAACGAGGCCGCGATGATGTGCGCCCCCTTCTTCAGGCCGAGGCTGATGAAAGGCTCCATCACCGCTACCGCGCGGTAGCTGCCGTTCGCGAGGCCCGCCCAGCGGTGCTGCGGCAGCCCGCCGTTCTGGATCTTCACGTGCTCCTTGCCGACCGCGCTCTCCAGCATCTGCAGAGCCGTGTAGTGCGATCCGGTCAGCTCCTGCACCACGACCGGAACGTCCGCGAGGTCGCGCGGAGTCTGGAGCTTCTCGTCGAAGGTGAGGATCGCCTGCGCCGCGACGGCAGCGCGCAACGCGGCGATGCTCCCGCCGCGCTTGCCCCGCTCCAGGCGGTCGATGCTCGCCCATTCGCACACGTTGTAGCTGTCGGCCGAGCCGCACTCGAACATCTGCTCCTTCAGCCGCGAGAGCACCGGCTTCTCGGCGCTGTCCTTCTCGCGGTCGGCGTAGGTCGCCGAGAAGCTCACGTCGAGCCCGGTCTTCTCGAACAGCCTCTCCTCGATGCCCACGATCACCGGCAAATCGAACACCGGGTTGTTGGGAGCGATCCTTACGACGGGTCGGGTGGCCATGGAACGTCCTTTGCGATGGCGAAACGATAGCCGGATATTATCACTCCGCGTCGTCCGGGGCACCGCCCGCCGACGCGAGGTCTTCCTGCTTGATCCTCTCGGTGTTGAACTTCGCCGCGCGCTCGCGCATGGTCTTGAGCACCTCCTCGAGCGGCGGCGGATCCCCCTGGATCCAGCGCAGGGGGTTGATGCGGCCGACGACGAAGGCACGCAGATAGGGGCTGACGAAGCCGCGTGCCTTGAGCTTCGCGATCACTCCCGCGACGCGCTCGTCCAGGTCCATCAGCATGTCCGCGTGCTTCTCGTGCTCCCGGATCGCCTTCGAAAGCGGCTCCTCGGAGAACTTCGTGAGCCGGCGCACGATGGGGTTGTACGAACCGCCGGCGAACTTGCCGTTCTTCTCGTAGCAAACGCCGAGCGTCACGAACGATGCTTCCTCGAGGTAGAACGCGAAGCCGCTCTCGGCGCGTTTCGCGTCCTCGTCCATGAGCCCCCGGTAGATGCGGATCACCTCGAGCGAGCGCTCGCGCAGGTTGTGCGCTTTTTCGGTATTGAGGGCGAGGATCTGCCAGGCGATCTCGCGCCTGGGCACCACCAGCGCCGTGATCGAGCGCGCGCCGAGCCGGCGCATCGCCTCGAGGCGATGCCGCCCGTTCGGCGTCCAGAAGCCTTCCTTCGGCGCAGTGACCGCGATCACCGGATCGAGGAACATCCCGGTGCGGTGCAGGACGTCGGCGAGCTTGCGGTGGTGGGTCTGCGAAAGATCGCGCTGGAAAGGGGTCGGCTCGATGCGCGCAATCGGCAGGACCGCGATCAGCAGCGCGTTCTTCCCGAGCGGATCGTTGTACGCTCCGACGACGTGGCCGCCCTCGCGCTCGATGCGATCGCGCACTTCCCGTGCATCCTCGGGAAGCGTATCGAGCCGGGATTCGGCCGGCGACAGGCCGCGCGTGCCCGCCTTGGCCTTGCGCGGCGTACGCCTGGCCGGCGCGCGCTTCAGTCTGGATTTCGCCGGCATCTTGCTCAGTTGGCGGTCGCGCCGGTACGCCGCACCACTTCGGCGAAGCGCTTCTGGTCCGCGACGATCACCTGCGCGAAGCGCTCGGGGGTGACCGCCGCGCCCTCGAAGCCGAAGATCTTCAACCGCTCGAGCACCTGCGGCGTCGCAAGCGCCTGGTTCACGGCCGCATTGACAGCACGCACGATCTCCGGCGGCGTGCCGCGCGGCGCGAACAGCCCGACCCAGGAATCGACCACGAGGCCCTTCGGGCCGCCGGCCTCCTCGATGGTCGGCACGTCGGGCAGCGTGGCGAGCCGCTCCCTGGCGCCGATGGCGATCAGCTTGATGCGCCCGGCGCGGATCAGAGGCAGCGCCGAACCGAGCGTGGAGAACGCCCAGACCAGATCGCCGTTCGCGATCTGCACGTACATCTGCGACTGGTCCTTGAACGGCACATGGATCATCTTGGTGCCGGTGAGGTACTCGAGCTCGGCCGCCCCGAGATGCGATGGGCTGCCGACGTAAGACGATCCGTACGAGAGCTTCCCCGGGTTGGCCTTGGCCGCGGCGATCAGCGCCGGCACCGTCTGGTACGGCCCCGAGGTGGAAACGGTTATGAAGAAATGCGTATAGAAGAACATCGCCACGGGCACGAAGTCCTTCACGGGGTCGTAGGGCAGTCTCGCGCCGTAGAGCGCGGGATTGATCGCCACATGGGAGTTCGCCATGGCGAGCAGACTGTAGCCGTCGGGCGCGGCGCCTTTGACCTCCTCGATGGCGATGAAGCCGCTCGCCCCGGGTTTGGCGTCGACGATCACCTGCTGGCCCCACCCCTTCGAAAGGTTGTCGGCGACCAGGCGCATGAACACCGCGGGGGCCGCTCCGCTCGAATAGGGCGCGGTTATCTTCACGATCTTCGTCGGGAACTGCTGCGCCGGCGCCGGTGCAGCCAGGGCGAGCCAGCCCGAGACCAGGGCGGCGCAAAGCGACGGTGCCTTCATTTCATCCTCCTCGCTGTGACGGATCGCCGGTCGTGGTCGGTCCGCAGGCGCGTATGATCACCCCAACGGCGGGTCCGCGCAAAGGCCTCGATCTCCACCCCTGCCGTTTCCGCCCGCAATTTTGCTACAGTGCGGTTTCCACACGGAGGAGTCCATGCTCAAAAACCGCAGCTCGTTGCTTGCTCTTGCGATCCTGCTCGCCGCCGGCGGCGCCATCGCTCAGTCCTATCCGACCCGCGCGGTCCGCGTGGTCGTCCCGGCCGGAGCCGGCGGTCCGGACGTCGTCGGGCGCATCGTCGCCGCCAAGCTCACCGAGCTCATGGGCCAGACCTTCTTCGTCGAGAACCACCCCGGGGCGAATGGCATCGTCGGCGCCGACATGGTCGCGAAGGCTGCGGCCGACGGCTATACCCTGATGGTGTACTCGAGCGGCCTCATCAGCAACAAGAGCCTGTACAAGAAGCTGCCCTACGACACCGACCACGACTTCGCGCCGATCTCGAATCTGGTCGACAACGGCGGCCTGTTCATCACCGTGAATCCCTCGGTGCCCGCGAAGACCCTCAAGGAGCTGATCGAGCTCGCCAGGCAGCCCGGATCGCACCTCGCCTACAGCACGCCCGGGGTCGGCAACACCTGGCACGTCGCTACCGAAGTCTTCAACCACTACGCGGGAACGAAGCTGATCCACGTCCCCTACAAGGGCGGCGGGCCCGCCGCCGCGGCGCTCGCCTCGGGCGAGGTCCAGGTGATGCTTTCCTCCCCTGCTCCGGTGATGCAGTACATCAAGAGCGGCAAGGCGCGCGTTCTCGCCTATACCGCCAAGCACCGCGCCCCGGCTCTGCCCGACGTTCCGACCACCGCCGAAGCCGGGCTCCCCAGCTTCCAGGTCGACGGCGGCTGGTTCGGCATGTTCGCCCCGGCGGGCACGCCCGCCGCCATCATCGATCGTTTGAACAGGGAGGTGAAGGTCGCTCTCGCCGACCCGGCGGTGGTGAAGAGGTTCGAGGGCCTGGGAGTGGCGCCGGCCTACACCACGCCCGAGCAATTCCGCAGGTTCCTCGCCGAGGAGACGGCGAAGTACGCCGAATACGTGCGCGTCGCCGGGGTGCAGCTCGAATAGCATGAGGCCGCCCGCTTTTCTCGCCGCGCTTCTCGCGTCGCTTCACTGCGTCGCGGCGCTTGCGCAAGGCGCCGGCTACCCCGGCCGCGCGGTGCGCATCATCGTACCGCTCGCCGCCGGCGGAAACGTCGACATCGTGGCGCGCACGGTCGCGGATCAGATCGCGAAGAGCCTCGGCCAGCCCGTGGTGGTGGAGAACCGCCCCGGCGCCTCCAGCCTCGTCGGCACCCTGCTCGTCGCGAGATCGGCCCCCGACGGCTATACCCTCCTTGCGATGTCGAACACCTTCGCGACGGTACCTCTCATCATCCCGGACCCGGGCTACGATCCGCTGAAGGACTTCGCGGCCATCACGCTCACCTGCCTCGTGCCGCAGGTGCTGGACGTCAATCCCGCGCTGCCCGTGCATTCGGTGAAGGAGCTGATCGCGCTGGCGAAGTCCCAGCCGGGAAAAATCTCCTACGCGTCCTCGGGCAACGGCTCGACCGGACACATGGCCGCCGAGCTCTTCAGCAGCCAGGCGGGCATCAGGATGCTGCACGTGCCCTACAAGGGCAACTCGCAGGCGCTGATCGACGTGATCGGCGGGCAGGTCGCGATGATGTTCGACCAGGTCAGCACCTCGGCCCCGCAGATCAGGGCGGGCAAGGTGCGCCCGCTCGCTGTGACCAGCCTCAAGCGCTCGCCGCTGCTGCCCGACGTGCCGACGGTGGACGAGTCGGGCCTCGCGGGCTACGAGGACATCACCTTCAACGGCCTCGTGGCACCGGCCGGAACGCAGCGCGAGATCCTCGCGCGCCTGAACCGGGCGGTCGCGAGCGCTGTGAGCGAGCCGGACCTGTACAAGCGGTTCATCGAGCGCGGCATCGAGCTCAAGGCGAGCGCTTCGCCCGAGGAGTTCACCGGATACATCAAGGCGGAATTCGAGAAGAAGAAGCGCCTCGCGCGCGAGGCTGGGATCAGGGCGGAGTAGCGGGAAGATCGAACGCAAGTCGCCCGGTGGCGCGGGAGCGCCCGCGGCTAGACCGCACCGGCGCTTTCCGAGTTGCGACGCGGCCGCTGCCGGCGTCGCTCCGGCGCTCCCCACGGCTCGAGTCGCCGGCGGCGGTCCGGCAGCCACCGCCGGTCCTTGAACCAATCGAGAGCCGCCTGCCGGTTGGCAAAGGTCCGCACGTTGACTCCGCTCCGTCTCGCGACGGCCTCGACGTATTGCTGGGAGAGCCTGAGCTCCTGGGAATCGCCCGTCAGCGCGATTCTGCATTTCGGCATCCCGCCAAGCTCCCTGAAGAAATCGAGAAATCCGGATTGCTCGACTCTGAATATGGGCCGCGATGCATGAACCGATATCAGGATCTGCGAGCAGCGGCGCTTGAGCGCCTCGGCCGCAATGGCGGCAAGAGCGTCCCGTGTTTCCTCGGCGGTGTGCCGGTTGAACAGCTCGGCCCTGAGATAGCCCGACTCGACCGTGATCTCGTACAGCATTTCAGCGCACCGCGAGGTGTCCTGTCGTTCGGGATCGGCTCCCCTTCCGCTCCCCATTCGGCCGTTTCACCAGCCGCCCGCTTTGCATAGCGTGGCCCAGCCTTAATAAAACAACGTACCGGGAGGTAGTCCCGTATGGACTACCCGCCCCCTGATCCATTAGGCATCGGGGGCTGCGGTAATATCCGGACATGGATTTCCACGTCTTGAAGGCCTGCGCGCTCGCCGCGGCGCTCGCGGTCCCCGCCCCCCGGGCGAAAGCGGCGGACGCCTACCCCGCCAGGCCCATCCGCTCGATCATGACCGTGGCCGGAGGCGCCGACATCATCGCGCGGCTGGTCGCCCAGGGCCTGACCGTCTCGCTCGGCCAGCCGGTGGTGGTGGAGACGCAAAGCGGTGCGGGCGGCGCGATCGGCGCGGAAAACGTGGCGCGCGCCGCGCCCGACGGGTACACCATCATGCTCACCTCGGCGAGCGCCCTGGTGATGAACCGCTTTCTCTCGAAGAGCGCGCACCTCGATCCGCTGAAGGATTTCACGCCGATCACCAAGGCCTTCGAGACCGTCGCTCTGGTGGTCGCGAGTCCCTCGCTTCCGGCCAATTCGATCCGGGAACTGATCGAATACGCAAAACGCAACCCGGGAAAGATTTCCTACGGCACCTCGGGCGTCGGCACGACTCACCACCTCTCCGGCGAATCGATCCGCCTCCTCACGGGCATCGACTGGGTCCACGTGCCCTACAAGGGCGGTCCGCCGGTGATCACCGATCTGATAGCCGGGGAAATCCAGGTCGGTTTCAGCATCCTCGCGACCGCCGCGCCCTTCATCGCCTCGGGCAAGATCAAGATCCTCGCGGTCAACGGCGCGAGGCGCTATCACGTCATCCCGAACGTGCCGACGGTGAGCGAGCAGCTCGCGGGCTACGAGCCGCCCTCGACGTGGGGCGGCTACTTCGGACCCGCGGGGATGCCGCAGGAGCTGGTGACCCGCCTTCACGACGCGATCGTCGGCGTGCTCGACTCTCCCGGCGTCCGCGCGAAGGCCGAGGACATCGGATTCCCGATCGCGACCAGCACGCCCGAAGAGCTCCGCGCCACCATCCGGCGCGACATCGAGTACACCGCGGGAATCGTCAAGGCGATCGGGATCAAGCCGGAATGACGATGCGCGGAAAGCCCGCGAGAAAAGCCGCGAAAGGAAAACCCGGGCGCCGCCCCGGGAAGCTGCGCCTGTCGATGATGGTGGGCGACTACGAGATCGTGCGCGCGCTCAAGGAAGGCGTGGTCAAGCCCAGGGGGATCGAGCTCGTCGTCGCGAGCTACCCCGGCACGCGCGCCATCCACGACAGCGTGGCTGCCGGGTCCGCCTGCGACATCAGCGAGTTCAACGGCGGCGCCTACGTGGTGCAGAAGCACCGCGGGCGCGACGACTTCACGGCGCTCCCGGTGTTCCTGCATCGCCGCTTCCGCCACGGCTTCATCTACGTAAACAGGTCGAAGGGGATCGCAAAGCCCGCCGACATGATCGGCCGGCGCGTCGCCTGCAGGACACTCGGCGCGGCGGCGAACTACTGGATGCGCGGGCACCTTGAAGAGGACTACGGGGTGCCGCACCGGGCGATCACCTGGGTGATCGAAAGCGAGGACGACGCCTCGCTGCAGGCGCCGCCGGACCTCAAGATCGAGCGCGCGGCGCGCGGCAAGAAGGTGGAAGCGATGCTCGTCGCGGGGGAGGTCGACGCGATGATCGCCCCGAACATCACCCGCATGATCGGCGAGGGCGACGCGCGCGTTGCGCGGCTCTTCCCGAACTATCGGGACATCGAGGCCGATTACTACCGGCGCACCGGACTCTTCCCGATCATGCACGTGACCACGATCCCGTCGAGGATAGTCGCGCGCCATCCCTGGGTCGTGGAGAGCCTGGTGCTCGCCTTCGAGGAGGCGAAGCAGCTCGCCTACCAGCGCCTCGCCAATCCGCGCAACCTTCCCCTCGGCTGGTACCGGACCTACTGGGAGGAGGAGCGCGCCCTCCTCGGTCCCGATCCCTGGGAGTACGGTCTCTCGGAGCTGAACCGTCGCAACTACGGCACCCTGGTCGGCTGGGTGCACGCGCAGGTGCTGGACGGTGCGCGCCCCAGGCTCGAGGACCTGTTCCCCCGGGAGGCGTTCCAGCTCGAGCTGCCCCGGCCGCGCGCAATCGACTACGCGTTCTAGGGGCGGAGCTTTCATGTCGCCCGAAGGCCAGCCCGGTTTCAAGTCGCCGCCGCTCGGGTGCGACGCGCACTTCCACGTGTTCGGCCCCGCGAAGCGCTATCCGTACGGAACCGACCTGCGCTATGCCCCGCCGCTCGCGCCGCTCGCGGACTTTCTCGCGCTCGCCGGGAAGTTCGGCCTGGAGCGCTTCGTATTCGTGCAGCCGAGCGCCTATGGGCGCGACAACCGCTGCATGCTGGACGCGATGCGCGAGGTCGGGACGAAGAAATGCCGCGGCATAGTCGATATCGAGGAGGACGCGCCCGACGCGGAGCTCGCGCGCCTCGACGCTCTGGGCGTTCGCGGCGTGCGCGTCAACCTCTCGCCGGTGAAGCCGTTCGAGTCGGGGTTCGCGCCCAGGCTCCTGCCGCGGATCGCGCGTCTGGCTGGGCGCTGCGCGGAGATCGGCTGGCACCTGGATTTCCTCACGCCCGGCTGGCTCACCTCGGAGCTCATGCCGACACTGAAGAAGCTCAGGCTCGATTTCACGCTCGCGCACTTCGGCATGCTCCAGGCGAAAGGCGGGGCGAATCAGGCCGGTTTCCAGGAGCTCCTCCAGTTGCTGCGCGAAGGCGAGCGGCGCTGCTGGGTGAAGCTCACCGGGGCGTACCGGGTGTCCACCGCCGCCGGATTCACCGACGTCGAGCCCCTGGCGCGCGCGCTCATCGAGACGGCCCCCGACCGCCTCATCTGGGGAAGCGACTATCCGCACCTCTCCTTCGCCGACAGGGCGGGACCGGTGCAGCTGTGGAACCTGCTCGGGGAGTGGGCGCCTGACGAGGCGACACGACTGCGCATCCTGGTCGAGAATCCGCAACGTCTTTTCGGGTTTCCCTGACGCCTTCGGGAATAAACCCGGGGGTGTACGTCCTCGGCGTGACGCCTGTCACGCCGTTCCGCCCGCCGCATTTTCTTCCCGCGGCCGATCTCGTATCATTAGCGCCCCATGGATTTCTCGCAAGTGTCCGAGCCTCTCGTGGCCTCGATGATCGGCGCGCTCGCCACGGTGGCGGCGGCGCTCGTTCAGCTGCGCATTTCCTGGCGCAAGGAGATGAAGGAGCGCGAGCGCGGGCAGCCGATCACCAAGAAGACGCGGCGCGGACCGGTCATCTTCGTGTTCGCCCTGGTGGTCGCGGCGGCGGTCGGCGGCTTCGCGCTTTCGCAGTACTTCATGTCGCTGCGCGAGGGAGATCGCGACGCGTTGCGCGCGGACCTGCAATCCAAGCTGTCCGAAATCAACGCGACGGCGATGCGGCTCGAGCAGGCGCGGATGAACGAGCGCCGGCAGATCGAAACCGAGACCCAGCACGCCGACGCGTCGCGCCAGGGCGAGGAAGGCGCGGCGGCCAGCGTAGTGGTCGGGCCGTGCAAGCCCGAGGGCGCGCCCGGCGCGAGGGAGGCGTGCACCGAGCGCAGCGCGCTGCGGATCTCGGTGTGCGCACGCGTGCCCGCCGCGGCGAGCGTCAAGGAAGTGCGGCTCTACCTCCGCTCCGAGGATCCCAAGCAGCCCTGGACGGACGTGCAGCCGGGCCAGGACGCGGGGGATGCCCGCTTCGCGGAAAAATTCTCCGAGCGCCCCGACGATACATCCTCCAAGCAGGTCTGCCAGGGATTCGCGAACTGGAGCTCCGAGAGAACGCGCCTCGCGCGGATCGTCGTGAAGTACGCTCCCTGAGCCCGGACGGGCTCAGGGCGTAGACTCTCTTCCATGCCTCCGGTAACGCAGGCGCTCCTCGTCGCCAACGTCGTCGTGTTCCTGCTGCAGTCCGTGGCGGGCGACCCGCTCGTGGTCTGGTTCGCGCTCTGGCCGTTGGGAAGCGGCTTCGCGCCCTGGCAGCTCGTCACCTACGGTTTCCTGCACGGCGGGATCGCGCATATCTTCTTCAACATGCTCGGGCTGTACATGTTCGGCAGCGACATCGAGCGCCTGTTCGGCTCGCGCTATTTCCTGGCCTACTACTTCGCCTGCCTCGTCTCCGCGGCGCTGTGCCAGCTCCTCGTCGTCGCCCTGGCGGGCGGAATGCCCTTCCCGACGCTCGGCGCATCCGGCGCGCTCTACGGGCTGCTGCTCGCGTTCGGGATGTATTTCCCGCGGCGCATGGTCATGCTGATCTTCCCGCCCGTTCCGATGCAGGCGCGCTACTTCGTGATCGTCTTCGGCGTCCTCGAGCTCGTATTCGGAGTAACCGGCACCGACGCGGGCGTCGCGCACTTCGCTCACCTGGGAGGGATGGCGGGCGGCTGGCTCGTGATCCAGTACCGCCGCCGGGGCTTTCCCTTCACGCGCCGTCGCTGAGGCCGGCTCTCGCCGAGCCTCTCACCTGAGGCTCGATACGGGGAAGACCAGAAAGATTCCCGAGAGCAGCAGCAGAACGAGCACGACCCTGCGGAAGCTCGCTTCGTCGAGCCGCCCGTAGAGCTTCATCCCGACCCAGGCGCCGGCCAGCAGCATCGGCAAGCCGAGCAGGAACAGCTTCGTCGTATCGGCCGTGACCGCGCCGCTCGCAGCGAGCCAGACCGCGGTCATGGCGCTGGTCGTGATGATGACGGGCTGGAAGATCGCCCGCTGCACGTCCTTCGGCCAGCCCCGCAATTGGCACCAGATGACCACGACGATCCCGACGAGGCCGGTCAGTCCTCCGAGCACCCCGTTGAGAAATCCGATTCCGGTGTCGGCGGAAACTCCGCCCTGCAGCGGCTCGAGCGCCGGCCGCGCCAGGTAGTAGATGCTGTAGAGGAGAAGCAGCACGCCCACCCCGGTGCGCAGGTACGCCGGGTTGATTTGCGCCAGCAGCATCGCGCCGAGCGGCACGCCGATCGCGCTGCCGATGATGAACGGCGCGATTTTGCGCCAGCTCAGCGCATGACGCAGCTTCCAGATGCTGTAACCCTGCAGCAGGACGCTGTAGCTCACCATCAGGGCTACGGTCTGGACCGGCGTGAGGATGTGCAGCCATATCCCGGACACGACCAGGCCCATGGCGAAACCGGCAACGCCGGTCGTCACCGCGCCGAGAAACGCCGCCAGCAGAAAAAATCCGAGAACCATGCCATCCACGGGTCGCTCCCAAAATGAGGTGACCAGCGCTTGGATGCATGGATGCCATCTGGAGGGGAGGCTGTTGTTCCCCTGTGATCAAGTCTCAGCGCGTCACTATGCCATAGGCGAAATCGTCGAACAGCGTGACGCTGTCCGCCTTGGTCCACACGCCCACCGCGCCCGCGCCGGCGATGTGCCCGTCGTCCATTTCGATGTAGGGCTTGCCGTCGAAGATCACGCGAATGCGCTTGCCGGCGAACTCGACCCGCAGGGTGTGCCAGGCGTTGCCCGGCACGGCGGCATCGACGTACTTCAGCGTGTTGCGCCTGCCGTCCGCGGTGTAGTACAGCGAAACGTTGTTCTCCAGCGCGTTCGCTCGGGCGACGTAGTAGTTGTCCGCGTCCTTCCAGCGCCACACCACGCCTCCGGCCTGGTCTTCCCTGCCCGAGATCGGCTTGAACTTGACCTCCACGTAGCCGCTCTCGAGCGACACCTCCGGCCTCACGCACCACGGAAACGTTCCGCTCCCCGATTGCTTGAGGACGTTCGGCCTGCTCGGCGCCGAGGCGTCGGCCTCGATCGACCACTTCGGGGAGCCGCGGCCGGTGACCCCCGAGCGCCAGCCCGAGGGCGGCGCGCCGGCTGTATCGCGGTCGAAGGAAAACGTCTCAGCGCGAGTCGTCGTCATGGCTACCACCGATGCGAAAGTTGAAACGAAGAGCAAAAGGGTCTTCTTCATGATCAGGCCTCAGCGGTACGCCGCGGGCTTCCAGGTATGGACCTCGTCCTGCCCCGACTTGCACCACGCGTACAGCGCGTCGTACATCACCAACCCATGCTTCAGCATCTGGTGGTCGTCGGCGAAGTTCCGCGAGAGCCCGAGCGAGATCGCGGCGAGCCCTGCCGCCTGCGGCGCGAGATCCAGGCGCGCAGTGTCCGCGCCTCGGACGATGAGCGCGAGCTGCTCGAGCGCAGGATCGGTCAGCCGGTAGTGCTTCAGGAAAGCGTCGAAGCTGCAGCGCTCCCCCTCGTGCGAGAAATGGACGTCCGGGACGTCGTAAGGCGTGGCGTCGCTTGCCTTGGCCGCAGCGAGCACCTCTTTCGCCGGAACGTAGATAAATTCTGCCCCGGGATCGACGAAGCGCGCGATGAGCCACGGGCAGGCGATGCGGTCGATCTTCGGCCGCTCGCGCGTCACCCAGCGCGTATTCGCTCCCGCGGCCTTGCGGTCGAGCGCCGCGCCCGCGGGCTTCCAGCCCTCCTCGATTCCGCCCTCGAGAACCTGCGCCGCGATGCCGCGCTCGACCAGCGCCCGGGCGACGCCCCGGCTCACCTCATGCCCGCGCACGCAGCACGCGACCACGCGGCTCGCCCGGGGCAGCTCGCCCGCCCACTCGGTGACGCGCTCGGGATCGCGCCACAGCGCGCCGGCGATCATGTCGGTAGCCCAGCGGAACGTCTGCTCCTGCCGCACGTCGATGATCAACGGCGGCTCGCCGCCTTCAATGGCGGACAGGACTTCGCTTGCCGATACGAAACTTGCCGATGTGGCCGCGTCCATGGCTTCTCCTGACCGAGTCAAGTGAAGCAGAGCTTGGACGCGGACGTCTTGAACCGGCTTGGGGCCGGGCGGGGAGTCTGCACTTCCCCGAGAGGGCGGAATATTGACCCGCGGCTGCAACGATGTCAAGTGCGTCGTCGATCCGACCTCTACGTCTGTCGCGCTCCCGGTCTCGGCATTCGCGGAGTAGGAAAGCGCGGTTAGGTCGCGATCAGATCGGGCCCGATCTCAGGAATCGAGCGCACCCCCGAGAGCTGCATCGCCCGCACCAGCTCGTCGCGCAGGATCTCGAGCGCGCGCGCCGCGCCCGCCTCGCCCGCCGCGCAGGCGCCGTAGAGCGTCGCGCGGCCGAGCATCACCGCTTCCGCGCCGAGTGCCACCGCCTTGACCGCGTCGACGCCGCGGCGAACGCCGCCGTCGACCAGCACGCTCATCCTGCCCTTCACCGCGCGCACGACGGCGGGCAACGCGTCGAGGCCGGCGATGGCGCCGTCGAGCTGGCGCCCGCCGTGGTTGGACACGACCACCGCGTCCACGCCCATGGCGGCGAGCCGCTCGGCGTCGTCGGCCCTCAGGATGCCTTTCACGAGCATTTTCCCCGGCCAGCGGTCGCGCATCGCCTTCAGGCCGTCCCAG
>DASSJA010000167.1:0-2726 GCA_035691445.1 Burkholderiales bacterium
GCGCTCTCCCGCGCCCCGCAAGGATGACACCGGGAACGGCGATTGGTTTCCCGAGCGGTCGCGCGGGAAGGCTTTTGAGAGGCTGGATCCATGCCCGGTCCCCTGTCGCACATCCGCGTCCTCGATCTTTCGCGCGTGCTCGCCGGCCCCTGGGCGGGGCAGAACCTCGCCGATCTCGGCGCCGAGGTAATCAAGGTCGAGCGCCCGGGCGCGGGCGACGACTCGCGCGCCTTCGGCCCGCCCTGGGTGAAGGACAGGGACGGGCGCGACACGAAGGACTCGGCCTACTACACCTCGGCGAACCGCGGCAAGAAATCGATCACCCTCAACATCTCCAGGCCCGAAGGACAGAAGCTGGTGCGCGAGCTCGCGGCGATCTCGGATGTGCTCATCGAGAACTACAAGTTCGGCGACCTCGCGCGCTACGGCCTCGCCTACGAGGACCTCGCGAAGATCAACCCGCGCCTGGTCTACTGCTCGGTCACGGGCTTCGGCCAGACCGGCCCGTACCGCGAGCGCCCCGGCTACGATTTCATGATCCAGGGGATGGGCGGCATGATGAGCGTCACCGGCGAGCCCGACGAGGCGCCGGGCGGCGGACCGCAGCGCGCCGGCGTTCCCGTCGCCGACATCATCACCGGCATGTACGCCTCGATCGCGATCTGCGCCGCGCTCGCGCACCGCGAGAAGAGCGGCGCCGGCCAGCATCTCGACCTCGCGCTGCTCGACTCGCAGATCGCGCTCCTCGCCTACCAGAACACCAATTACTTCTCGACGGGCAAGCCTCCGAAGCGCATCGGCAACCTGCACCCGAACATCGTTCCCTACCAGCCGTTCCGCACGAAGGACGGGCGGGTGATCCTTGCCTGCGGCAACGACAACCTCTATCGGAAATTCTGCGAGGCGGCGGATTGCAAGGAGCTCGCGCAGGACCCGCGTTTCGCGACGAACGGCAAGCGCGTCGAGAACCGCGCCGAGCTCACGCGGCTGCTGCAGCAGATCTTCTCCAGGCGCAGCACGCGCGAGTGGGTGGACCTGCTCGAGGCGGCGGGCGTCGCCAACGGCCCCATCAATGACATCGCGCAGGTGTTCGAGGAGCCGCAGGTCGTAGCACGGAGCGTGAAGATCGAGCTCGAGCATCCGGTCGCCGGCAAGCTGCCGCTGGTGGCGAGCCCGATGCGCTTCTCGGGGACGCCCCTCGAGCACCGGCTGGCGCCGCCCGTGCTCGGGCAGCACACCGACGAGGTCCTGCGCGGCGTGCTGCGCATGGACGACGCCGCGATCGCCAGGCTGCGCGCGGACGGCATAATCTAGGCATGGCACCACCGAAGAGGCGCCCAGCCATCCTCACCGCGGCCGTCATGGTCGCGGGCTCGCTCGCGTGGATCGGCGGGATCTGGCTCTCGGGCCTTGCCGGCACGCGCGGCTTCTTCGGCCCGGGGCCGCTGATCGCCGACGCCAACCTGATCCTCGAGATCTTCCTCGTCGCCGGGATCACCTACGGGTTCCTGCTCGCGCGCCGCGGCAGCATCGAAGCGCACCAGGTCAACCAGACGACCTGGGTCGCGCTCAACCTCGGCCTGATCGCGCTCGTCATGGCGGGCTCGATGCAGGACGTGAGGATCGCCAGGACCGCGGACTTCGCCGACTGGCGCATCGCCGTGACCTGGCTGCATGCCGCGTCCGGGACGCTGACCGCCGCCGCCGGCCTGTGGATCGTGCTGCAGATGAATGACGTGCTCCCGAGGAGCCTGCACGTCCCCTTCTGGAGGATCCTGATGCGCGCGGCGCTGGCGGGCTACTGGCTCACCGCGCTGCTGGGCTTCCTCACCTATTACTTCTGGTACATCGCATGACGCTCCTCGCGCGCCGGGGGCTGCTCGCCGGGCTTTTCGCCTGCTGCGCGCTGCTCGCCGCGGCCGCGGCGGCGCAGCACGACATCAACGCGCCCTTCCTCCACGACCCCGACGTGGTGCGCTGGAAGAAGGCGTTCGAAAGCGAGGATCGCGAGGTCTATCGGAAGCGGAACGAGATACTCGCCGCGGCGGGCGTCAAGCCCGGGATGGCGGTCGCCGACGTCGGCGCCGGGACCGGACTCTTCACGATGCTTTTCGCCCGGGCGGTAAGCCCTGGCGGACGCGTCTACGCGGTGGACATCTCGCAGGCCTTCATGGAGTACATCGGCGAGCGCGCCAAGGCGGAAGGGCTGCACAACGTCACGGCCATCCTGACGAAGGGCACCGAGACCGAGCTTCCGGAGGCCTCGGTCGATCTCGTGTACACCTGCGACACCTACCATCACTTCGAGCGCCCGCGGCAGACCCTGCAGTCGATCCGCAGGGCGCTCAAGCCCGGCGGCCGCATGATCGTGATCGACTTCGAGAAGATCCCGGGCCAGACGCACCAGCAGCGCATCGACCACACCCGCGCGGACAAGCAGACCGCGATCCGGGAGATCGAAGCCGCCGGCTTCCGCTTCGTCGAGGAGAAGCCGCTGATGCGCGAGAACTGGTTCGTCGTGTTCGCGCGCCCCTGAGCGCGGATCACAGGAACGTCAGCAGCATCCGCGTCGCCATCACGTAGAACAGCACGGCGAAGATCCGCTTGAGCCACCGCGTCGGCAGCCGGTGCGCGGTGGCCGCGCCCACCGGCGCCATCAGCATGCTCGAAACGACGATCCCGGCCATCGCCGGCAGGTAGACGAAGCCCACGCTCCAGGGCGGAAG
>DASSJA010000168.1:0-7946 GCA_035691445.1 Burkholderiales bacterium
CACGGTGATGTCCTTGCCACCGGCGATGCCGGCCGGATCGCTCCTAGGGCCGATTAGCACGAAGTCGTTGTACATCACCGGGCGGCGCTTCACGCCCTGGCCCTCGGCGAGGAACTTCTCCTCGGCGGAACGCGCGTGGACGAACACGACGTCGGCGTCGCCGCGGCGCGCGAGATCGAGCGCCTGGCCCGTGCCGAGCGCGACGACGCGCACCTGGATGCCGGTCTTCTTCCGGAAGATCGGCAGCAGGTAGCCGAACAGGCCCGACTGCTCGGTCGAGGTCGTCGAGGCAACAACGATGAATTTTTCCTGCGCGAGCGCCGGCAGGGCGGCGAGCAGCGCAACGGAGAGCAGCAGTCTCCGGATCATGTCCAAGGCAGTTCTCCTTTTATGAATGCGGCCGCCTGGGCCGACTGGGGCTTTGCGAAAAATTGTTCGACCGGCGCGCGCTCGACAAGCCGCCCCTGGTCGAGGAACAGGATCTCGTCGCCCAGGCGCCGCGCCTGGCCGAGGTTGTGCGTCGCCATGACGATCTTGGTGCCTGCCGCATCGAACGCGCGGATCACCGATTCGATCTCGCGGGTGGCGCTCGGGTCGAGGCTGGCGGTGGGTTCGTCGAGAAAAAGCACTTCGGGGTGCAGGGCCCAGGCGCGCGCGAGCGCAAGCCGTTGCTGTTCGCCCCCCGAGAGTACCCTGGCGGGCCGGTGGGCTAGGTGGGCGAGCCCGACGCTCTCGAGCGCCTCGCCCGCCTGTGCCTGGCGCTGCCGCCCATGGACGCGCGCGATCTTCAGCGCGTAGGCGACGTTGGCCTGCGCGGACCGGCGCAGCAGCACCGGGCGCTGGAAAACCATCGCCTGCTTCCGCCGCGCGCCCGGTTCCTCGGGCGCATTCCATTCGACGCGGCCGGAGGATGGGGCAAGCAGGCCGTGCATGAGGCGCATGAGCACGCTTTTCCCTGCCCCGTTCGCGCCGAGGATGATCGTGCTCGGGCCCGCTTCGATCCGGAGGGAAATGCCGTCGATGATCGTGCGTCCCCCCGCCGTGAAAGACACGTCGTCGAGGCGCAGCGGCAGGATCGCTCGGTTCCTCATCCGTAGCGGCGTTCCGCCAGCTCCTTGGTCAGATACGCGGCCGCGTTCACCGCGACGACGATCGCGATCAGGATGATGCCGAGCCCGAGCGCGAGCGGCAGGTCGCCCTTGCTCGTTTCGAGCGCGATCGCGGTCGTCATCACGCGCGTCACGCCATCGATGTTCCCGCCGACGATGATCACGGCGCCTACCTCGGCCGCGGCCCGCCCGAAACCGGCGAGGACGGTGGTGAGCAGCGAAAAACGCGTATCCCACAGGAGGGTCAGCGCAGCGCCCGCGCGGCCCGCGCCGAGGGAGCGCAGCTGCTCCTCGTACTCGCGCCACGCGTCCTCGATCGCCTGGCGCGAGAGCGCGGCGATGATCGGAAGAATCAGCACCGTCTGCGCGATTACCATCGCGGACGGCGTGAAAAGTATCCCCAGGGAACCGAGAGGACCCGCGCGCGAGAGCAGGAGATACACGAGGAGCCCGACGACGACGGGCGGCAGACCCATCAGCGCGTTCAGCAGCACGATCAGGGTCCGGCGGCCGGGGAACCGGCCGACGGCGACCGCCGCCCCCAGCGGGAAGCCCAGCAGGGCTGCGATCGCCACCGCCGACAGGCTCACGCGCAGGCTGAGCAGGACGATCTCGACCAGCTTCGCGTCGAGATTGACCAGCAAGGAGAGCGCGGCTGCGATTGCCTCCCACATGAGCGCCTACATCCAGATATCGTAATATATACAAGAATACATATATTCTGCTTTATTTATGATATATCATAATATTCTACAGATATATGATCCAGTAATTCATGATACATATCGAGTTCGAGCCCGGCTGGAAGCTCCGTTCTACCCGCGTGGCTCCACTGCTTGTGCCGCTCCTGGTCGCGATTCAGCGTCTCGGGTCGCTCGCAGCTGCAGCCCGCGACGTCGGCTACTCCTATCGCCATGTGTGGAACCTGCTGGGAGACTGGAACCGGCGCATGGGCGAGCCGCTGGTGGAGTTGAAGCAAGGGCGGGGCGCGAGGCTCACTTCGCTTGCCCTGAAGCTCCTCGAGCTCGAAGAGCGGGCCCGCGCGCACCTCGCTCCTCATTTTGCCGAGCTGGCGCGCGAGTTCGAGCGCGAGCTCAACCGTGAAGCGAGCGCGCGCGTCCCGCAGCTGAATATCCATGCGAGTCACGACCTGGCCCTCGAGCGGCTGCCGGATCTCGCGGAGGGTGCGCTCCGGCTGAGACTTCAGTTTCACGGCAGCGTGGAAAGCCTGGAAGCGCTCGGCCGGGGCGAATGCGACCTCGCGGGCTTCCATGTCGCAGAGCAGTGGCAGACGCCGCAGCTGTTGCAGCGTCTCGACCCTGGCAAGCACACGCTGATCGGTCTCGCCGTGCGGGAGCAGGGATTGATGGTCGCCCGCGGCAATCCGAAAGGGATTCAAAACCTGCGCGATCTGTCGCATCCGGGGCTGCGATTCGTCAACCGCCAGCCAGGCTCGGGAACGAGGCTGGTACTCGAGCAGCTGCTTGCGCGCGCCGGAATCGACAGCGGAGCGATACCGGGCTATTCGCGCGAGGAGTTTACCCATATCGCGGTTGCGAAGGCGGTCGCGGACGGCGACGCCGACGTCGGCTTCGGCATCCGGGCGGCCGCGGCCCGATTGGAGCTGGGCTTCATACCCCTCGTCAGCGAGCGCTATCTTCTCGCCTGCGGGTCGGATCGGCTTGAAAGCGCCGAACTGAAGAAACTGCTTGCGCTTCTCCGCGGCAAAACATTCCGGGCCGTGCTGAGGTCCCAGCCCGGATACGACCACGCCATCGCCGGCCGCGTCATGAAGGTCTCGGAAGGACTCGCCGGACCGCGCCCGGCGCGCGGCACCCCCGGCTAGGCCTGGCCGGCGCCGCGCCGGTCGAGTGACACGGCTTTGACGAGCGCGTAGACCTCCAGCCCCGGCGCCAAATCGAGTTGCTGCACCGCGCGGGCGGTGATCCTCGAGCGCAACACGCTCGCACCGATAGCGATCGCGACATCGACGATCCCGCCGCGCTCCGGCCCGACCGCGGCAATCGTGCCCTCGAGAACGTTCTGGATGCTGATGCGCCGCGGCCGTTCGAGGGCGATCGAGACGTCGCGCGCCCGAATGCGCACGCGCACGAGCTCGCCGATCAGCGCATCCACGTTGGTCGCCGTGAGCGTTCCGCCGTCGAAGGCGAGCCTGGCGAGATCGTGCTCGATGTCCTGCTCGACGACCTTGGCGTCGAGCACCGCCCCGCCCTCGAAGGGACCTTCTCCCGGCCGCAGATCCGGACGGCCCATGACTTCCTCGGCCGCGCCGGCCGCGAGCACTTCACCCGCCGAGAGCAGCACCACCGTGTCGGCGATCCTGACTACTTCCTCCACCGCATGGCTGACGTAGACGACAGGCACCCTGATTTCGTCGCGGATAAGATCGATGTATTGCAGGACCTCGTTCTTGCGATGCCCATCGAGCGAGGCGAGCGGCTCGTCGAGCAGCAGCAGGCGCGGGCTGGACAGGAGCGCCCGGCCGATGGCCACGCGCTGCTTCTCGCCGCCCGACAGGTTCCCCGGCCGGCGAAGCAGAAGATCACCCAATCCGAGCAATTCCACGACGTGCCCGAACTCCGACGCCGGTGCGCCGCGGGAGAAAAGGCCGGCGTAACCCAGGTTCTGCCGCACGTTCAGGTGCGGAAAGAGGCGCCCTTCCTGGAACACGTAGCCTACGCGGCGTCTCGGCGTCGGCACGTCGACGCCCCGCTCGGAGTCGAAAACCGTCTCTCCGTCGATATCGATGCGCCCGCGATCTGGTCGAAGTATGCCCGCGATCGCGTTGACGACCGAGGTCTTACCCGCCCCGGAGCGGCCGAACAGCGCGGTGATGCCCGCGCCCGCCTGGAACGACGCGGCGAGGCGGAAACCGCCCAGGCGGCGCTCAACGTCGACCGACAGCATCTTCGCCGGTTACCCGGCGCGCGGCGCGGCGCACCAGAACCTCGGAGGCGTAAAGGGCGGCGAGCGACAGCAGCACCGCGACGATGCTCAGGCGCAGCGCCGCCTCATCGCCCGCCGGCGTTTGCGTATACGTATAGATTGCGAGCGGCAAGGTCCGTGTCTCACCGGGAATGTTCGACACGAAGGTGATGGTCGCGCCGAATTCGCCGAGACTGCGGGCGAACGACAGCAGGACGCCCGTGATGAGGCCGGGGAGCGCCAAGGGCAGCGTCACGGTAAGAAAAACGCCGCCCCGGCCCGCGCCCAGCGTGCTCGCCGCGGCCTCGAGCTTGCGATCGATCGTCTCGAAGGACAGGCGGACGGCCCGCACCATGAGAGGGAACCCCATGATTCCGGCCGCGAGCGCGGCGCCGGTCCAGCGGAACGCGACGACGATGCCGAACCACTGCTCGAGAATCCCACCCAGGGGACCGCGCCGCCCGAACAGGAGCAGAAGGAAATAGCCGACCACCACGGGAGGCAGCACCAGAGGCAGGTGCACCGCCGCGTCGAACAGCGTCTTGCCCGGGAAGCTCGACCGCGCGAGCACGTACGCGACCGCCACCGCGAAAGGCAGACTGACGAAGACACTCCAGAATGCGACGCGCAGGCTGAGCAAGACGATTTCCTGCTCTTCGGCGGTCAGAGTCAATGTGAGAAACCGTGCTTTTCGAAAATCGCCTGCGCGCCGGACTCGCCCAGCCACCGCAGAAGCGCCTCGGCGCGCGGCTTGGCGGAGACGGCGAGCGCCGCCGGATAGATTATCGGCGGATGGGAATTCTCGGCAAATACCCCGATTACCCGGACCTTAGGATCGACCGCGGCGTCGGTCTTGTACACGATACCGAAAGGCGCTTCTCCTCGGGAGACCAGCACCAGAGCCGCGCGGACGTTCTCCGCGGCAGCGATTTTCGACCGGACGTCTTTCCAGACTCCGAGGGCTTCGAGGCTGGCCTTGCCGTACCTTCCCGCGGGTACGGTGTCCGGATTGGCCATCGCCAGCCGCCCGCTTCCGAGAAGCCTGGCGAGCGGGAAACCCGGGGATATGGTCACGGAAACCGTGCTGTCCGCCGGGACGATCAATACCAGGCGATTCTTCAGGAGATTCCGCCGGGTTTCCGGCCTGATGAGACGACGCTGCTGGAGATAGTCCATCCAGTCGAGGTCCGCGGAGATGAAGAGATCGGCGGGCGCGCCCGCTTCGATCTGCTTCGCGAGGGCGGAGCTCGCCGCGTACGATACCGCGACCCGGTCGCTTGCCTTGACCTCGTACGCCTCGACGTTTTCGTCGAGCGCGTCCTTCAGGCTCGCGGCCGCAAAGACGGTGAGAGTATCCGCCGCAGCGATCCTGGCAAAGGCCGCCAGAGCGCAAGCGACGAGGACTTTTCCGGGACACATCGCTATATCCTGACATATATAGCGATACAAATAAACAAGCCGTGGCCTGTCGGGACGGCTATTCGGCGATGAGCTTGAGAAGAGTCCGCGTTGCGGCGGAGGTATGCCTCTGCGCCTTGCGCTCGATCTCCCGGTACAGACTGACCAGCTTGTGCCCGGTGGGCGAGAGCGTGGCACCCCCGCCGGATCTGCCGCCGGGCGAGGCCTCGACGACGACCCTCGAGACACGCCGGTTGAGATCGTCCACCAGTATCCAGGCGCGCCGGTAGGACATGCGGAGCCTGCGGGCGGCGGCCGAGATCGACCCGGTATCCCGTATCGCCTCCAAGAGCGCAACCTTTCCCGGGCCGATCGCTCTGATTCTGCCCTTCACCACGCGCAGATGGAATTGCGCTTGCGCCTTTGCCATGCGAAAGTATATTGCATCGCTCAGGGTTGCAGACTCCCGACAGACGGTGTCCCGTCCAAGCGCTGCGCGACCTTCACTCGAGGACAGCTCATGGACACCGGCAGTCCACCGAACCCTGGTCAGCCGCCTGCCGCGGTGAGCCTTTGCGAGGCCTTCCGGTACTGGTTCAGGCTCGGCTTCATCAGCTTCGGCGGCCCCACCGGGCAGATAGCGATCATGCACCAGGACCTGGTCGAGCGGAAACGCTGGATCTCGGAGAAGCGTTTTCTGCACGCGCTCAACTACTGCATGTTGCTGCCGGGTCCCGAGGCCACGCAGCTCGCGACGTACATCGGCTGGATGATGCACCGCACCTGGGGCGGGGTCATCGCGGGGAGCCTCTTCGTCCTGCCTTCGTTCGCGATCCTCGCCGCCCTCACCTGGGTCTATCTCGCGTTCGGCGACGCGCCGATCGTCGTCGGACTCTTCTACGGGATCAAGCCGGCAGTCACGGCGATCGTGCTGTTCGCCGCCTGGCGCATCGGCTCGCGCGCGCTCAGGAACCCGCTGCTCTGGATGATCAGCATCGCGGCGTTCGTCGCGATCTTCGTCTTTCACGTCCCGTTTCCGGCAATCGTGCTCGGCGCCGGCGTTCTGGGATACCTAGGGGGTCGCGTCGCCCCCGGCAGATTCACCTGCGGAGGTCACGCCGCTCGGACACGCCACGGCGCAGCGCTGATCGACGACGCGACACCAACGCCCGCGCATGCGGTGTTCCGCTGGAAGCACTTCGCGCGCGGTCTCGCCGCGTTCCTCGGCATCTGGGCGGGGACCCTGGGGGCGCTCGTCGCGCTGTTCGGATGGGAAAGCGCGTTTGCGCAGATGGCCTGGTTTTTCACCAAGGCGGCTCTGCTCACCTTCGGCGGCGCGTACGCCGCACTGCCCTACGTCTACCAGGGCGCGGTAGAGCATTATCAGTGGCTCTCCGCAACGCAGATGATCGACGGCCTCGCGCTGGGTGAAACGACGCCGGGACCGCTGATCATGGTGGTCGCCTTCGTCGGGTTCGTCGGCGCGTGGACGAAGGCCTCTTTGGGACCCGAGGCGCTCGCGCTCGCCGGCTGCGCGGGCGCGGCGGTCGCGACGTTCTTCACTTTCCTGCCGTCGTTCCTTTTCATCCTCCTCGGCGGCCCGCTCGTGGAATCGACTCACGGGGACCTTCGATTCACCGCGCCGCTCGCGGGAATTACCGCCGCGGTCGTCGGGGTGATCCTCAATCTCGCGCTGTTCTTCGCCTGGCACGTGTTCTGGCCGGGAGGATCGCCAGGGCAGTTCGACTGGTTCTCGGCGCTCGTCGGACTCGCCGCCATCGCCGCGCTGTGGCGCTACAGGACCGGGATGATTCCGGTGATTTTTGCCTGCGGCGCCGCGGGCCTGATCCACCGCCTGTTCACCGGCTGAAACCGCGCGCAAACAAAAAGGGCGCCTACGCGCCCTTTGCCACCGAGCCGGCCTGGTCGTACTGCCGGGCCTCTACTTCTTCTTCGCCTGCGGCGCCTTGATGCCCTTGTTCTTGCGGTAGTTCGTAACAGCCTTGTCCTGAGCCTTCGCGAGATACTCGGACTCCTTCTTGGCGGCCTGGTCGGCTTTCGCTTTCGCCTCCGCGGCTTTCGCCTTGGCTTCATCAGACGGCGGCGGCAGCTTCGCCCAGACCGTGCCGGCCGTCGCCGCCATCGCGGCGCTCATGATCAAGATCCTGAAATTCATTGAAATCCTCCTGTTCAGTGCTGCGCCTGCGCCGTAGCCGGTTGTCCCATCGCCGTTCCCGCCTTGACCCTTCCGGATTTGACGTCGTTGTACCAGTGCTCGTGGTGTTCCCTGGCCCAGGCTTCATCGACGTAGCCATAGCGCATCGATTCGTAGGCACCTTCCACTCCTATCGTGCCCATGTAGATATGTCCGAGGGAAAGCGCCATCACGGCGCACGCGGACACCACGTGAACGACGTTCGCCTCGATCATCACGGCGCGCAGCTGGTCGAAGTTGGGGAAGTTCAGTACCAGACCGCTCGCGCTGGCGATGAT
>DASSJA010000169.1:0-2238 GCA_035691445.1 Burkholderiales bacterium
AGTTTCCCGGCACCGGCATCGGGCTTGCGACCGTCCATCGGATCGTCACTCGCCACGGCGGCAGGGTGTGGGCGGAGGGCAGCGTCGACGGCGGGGCGACGTTCTTTTTCACCCTGAGCCGCGAGGCCAAGGACGGCTGAAGGCCGGCGGAGATCCCTGCGGCTACTCGGGCTCGAGGCCGATCGCCTTCGTCAGATTCCCGACCGCGGTGATTTCGCTGCGCAGGCGCGCGGCGAGCTCCTCGGGCGTGCTCGCCAGAACGGTGAGGCCCAGGTCGTTCAGCTTCGCCTGCACGTCGGGCTCCGTGAGCGCCGCGCGGACCTCCCGGCTCAGGCGCTCGGCGATCGGAGCCGGAAGGCCCGCCGGACCGAAAAAAGCCCACCACGCCGGAAAGCCCTGGAAGCCCGGGAGAATCTCGGCCACGGTCGGAACATCGGGCAGGCGCGCGCTCCTTCGCGTATCCACGATCGCGAGCGCCCGGACTTTCGGGAGATTCGGGGCGAGGAAGGCGTAGGTCGGGAACCACATCGCGACCCGCCCGGTGACCCAGTCGTTGATCATCTGGGAGAAATTGGCCTGGGCGTAGGGAACGTGGAGAAGGTCTATCCCCGCGTACAGCTTGAGCGATTCGCCGGTCAGGTGGAATACCGATCCGGGTCCGGTCGAAGCGTACTCGAGCTTCCCGGGGTGGCGCTTCGCGTAGTCGATCAGCTCCCGCAGCGAGTTCACCGGCACCGATGCGTTCACCGCGACGTAGCTCGGCGATGAAATCGCGAGGCTGATGGGCGCGAAGTCCTTGAGGACGTCGAACGCCAGGTGCTTGAACAGGAAGCGCGCGTTGACGAAGGTGCCCGAGGTCCCGTAAGTGATGGTGTAGCCGTCGGCTTCCGCGCGCGCGAGCGCCTGGGCGGCCTGCGTGCCGCGCGCGGCGGTCTTGAGCTCGACGATCACCGGCTGCCCCAGGCTCGCCGTCATCTTCGCCGCCATCAGCCGCAGCGCCACGTCGCCGCTCGATGCAGGCGAGGCGGTGCTGACCACGAGTATCGGCTTGGACGGATACGCCTGCGCCCACGCGCCCTGGGCGGCGAGCAGGAGAGCGGCAGCGGCCGCGCGGCGCCGCATCAGGTTTTCTTCTCGCCCGCGCCCGGCAGCAAGCTGTCCTTCAGATGGTAGCGGAACATGGTTTTGCCGCGCAGCTTGTACAGGTAGTCGATGATGTCCTCGTTCGACATGTACTTGGACATGTCGTAGGTTTCGCGGTGGACGATCTCATCCAGCCCGCGGCGCACCCCGGGCTTGCGCTCGATGTCGGCGTAGCCGACGGAGATGATGAGGTACACGTCGATCAGGTCCGGGACGCCGAGAACGCGCTTGAGCGGCTCCTGCACGTGCACCGTACCCCAGTGCGATCCCAGGCCGAGCGAGGCGATCGCGAGCTGCATATGCGTGCAGGTGTTCGCGAGGCCGTCGGTGAAATGGCTCGCGTGGCGACCGAAGGTGAAGGCCGCGTTGACCGTCGCCCACTGCCTGCGCCCGTCGCCGAGCACCACGATCACCACCGGCGCCTCGTGCCAGGGGCGGCGGTGCTGCCCGCCGGTGCTGTTGCGGATTTTCTGCCACTCGTCGCCGAGGTCGTCGCCTTTCACCTGGAACGCCGGGTGCCGCAGCTCGAAAGGCCGCATCTGCTCCATCCAGAAGCAGAACTCCTGGTTGGTGTCCTGGAAGGCGTCGTACAGCTCCTTCTTCTTCCCAGGGTCCGTGAGGACCAGATATTCCCACGGCTGGCCGTTCGCCCCGGACATCGCCCAGCGCCCGGCCTCGAGAATCTTCTCGACATATTCCTCGGGGATCGGATCGGGCCTGATGCGCCGCACGCTCATGCGCGTGGTCATGATGCGGTGGAGCACGTCGTAGTCGGATTCGCGCTTGACGTCGGAGCCGTCGGCCATGGTCGCATCCTCCTGCAGGGCGTGTGCGACTATAGCAAGAAATTCCTCGAAGCCGGCCGCCCTCTCCCCGTGTCCGGGGAGAGGGGAAGAACGATGGACCTCTAGTTGGCCGCGAAGCAGTAGTACAGGCCGTTGCCGCCGGTGCCCTTGAGCGCGACCTGGCTGCAGCCGGGCGCGCCGTCCTTGGAAGGCCGGGACAGATGCGAGGAATTCCACGACCGGGAGACGTCGTCGTCGCGCAGGCCCTGGCGGTCGTGATGGCCCATCATCGCCGCCCCGGCGCCGCTCG
>DASSJA010000170.1:0-3947 GCA_035691445.1 Burkholderiales bacterium
CCAGCTCCGCGCGGCGGCCCCGTCGATCTCCTGCGCGGGTGGGAGTCCTTCGAAGCTGTCGAACCCGACGCAGAGCCGGCCGTTCGCCACCAGCTCCGCGAGCGCGGCGAGCAGCAGGCCGCGCACCGGAATATCGGCAAGCGGTTTCTGCAGGAGCCGGTCAAGCGCCACGTCCACCACACCGTAGCTGCGCAACGCGTTGTAGGCGAGATCCTGGGCCGCTGCCACGAGCGTCCCCGGAGACGGCCGCCGCTTCAGATCGGCGAGCGCGTCGTTCAGACTGGTCCCGAGCAAGATGCGCCCAAGTGCTTCGGCGGCCGCCGCAAAGGCCTGCGCAAGGGAATGACCGGCGGCGACGGTAGACAAGGATTCCCTCTCAAGGTTACGGGCGTCGCCTGCATTATAGGCGTTGCGCGGTCGGTGCCCCGCGATCACGCTGCCCGGGTTTCGAAGCGCTCGCCGGCCGAAAGCGGGAAGCCCCGGAGAAATTCCGCAGCCTGCAGGCGCTTGCCGCCGGCGCGCTGCAGCTCGGACACAAGGAGCACGCCCTGTGCGCACGCGATGCGCAAGCCGGTCTCGTCTGCGTTCAGCACTTCGCCCGGCTCTCCTCCACCTGCGGCGGCGGCGCTGCGCCAGATCCTGAGCTCGACTCCGCGCACGCGCGCGCGCGCGCCGGGCGACGGATTGAACGCGCGCACGTGGCGATCGACTATCGCCGCGCTTTGACGCCAGTCGACAGCGGATTCGCGCTTGTCGATCTTCGCCGCCCAGGTTACGCCTTCCGCGGGCTGGGGCACCGCGGCGAGCCCGCCGGTTTCGAGCGCGTTCAGGGTATGCACCAGAAGCTTGCCCCCGAGCTCGGCTAGGCGCTCACCCAAGGTGCCCGCCGTGTCGGTTTCCCGTATTGCAATCCGTTCCTGCACGAGCACCGGGCCGGTGTCCAGGCCTGCCTCCATTTGCATGATCGACACGCCTGTTTCCGGGTCGCCCGCGAGCAGCGCCCGCTGAATCGGCGCGGCGCCGCGCCAGCGCGGGAACAAGGACGCGTGAACATTGATCGCACCGCGCCGCGGTATATCGAGCACCGGCCGCGGGAGAACGAGACCGTAGGCGGCAGTCACGATCACGTCGGCCCGGAATCGTCGGAGCTCCTCTTGCACACCCGCATCCGCGAGGCCCGCCGGCTGAACGATCGGGATTCCTCGCGCCGCCGCCAGCTTCTTCACCGGCGAGACCGCGGGTGAAAGGCCTCGCCCGGCCGGCCGATCCGGCTGGGTGAGCACACCGCACACCGGATGGGGCGACGCGAGCAGCAGCGTGAGGCACCGCGCCGCGAATTCGGGAGTGCCTGCGAAGAGAATTCTCACGGGGCGGCGGGTGAGCGATCGGCAGGGGCGCCTTGACCCGATGCGTGAGTCAGGCCGGCCGGCCCCGCTTTCAGGCTGTCTGGCGGAACTGCTTTTGAAGCTTTGCCCTGATGCGCTGCTGCTTCAGGCGTGACAGGTAGTCGACGAAAACTTTGCCTTCGAGGTGATCCAATTCGTGCTGGATGCACACGGCCAGCAACTCCTCGGCTGTGCGGGTAAAGGGTTTCCCGTCCAAGTCGAGCGCCCGGACCGTGACGCGCTCGGCGCGCTCTACCGGCTCGTAGATCCCCGGGACCGACAAGCAGCCCTCCTCGCAGTACTGGACTCCTTCGCTGGAGACGATTTCCGGGTTGATCAATACCAGGAGTTGATTTCGGGTTTCCGAAGCGTCGATCACCACTACGCGTTTGGGCACGTCGACCTGCGGCGCAGCGAGCCCGATGCCCGGCGCGGCGTACATCGTTTCGGCCATCTCGCGAACCAGAGCCCGGACCGATTCGTCGACCGCACCCACTGCAACGGCCTTTCTGTAGAGCCGAGGATCCGGATAGCGCAGGATGTTTAGCACGGTACAAATACTTGCAAATTTAAGGGATTATATGCAGAATTTAATGCTAACTGTAAAAAGCGCGCTGCAAAAGCTAATATAGGGACTGCAGCGGGTCAATTCAAACGAGGCGGTCATGCAAAAGTCTATCACAGCTCTCCTCGCGCTCTTCCTCGCGGGCGCAGCGTGGCTCGCGCTTGCGCAAGGCGATCTGCAGGTGAAGGACACGGCACCTGACCGCTACGTCGTCCAGAAGGGCGACACGCTCTGGGGCATCGCCAGCAAGTTTCTCAAGGACCAGTGGCGATGGCCCGAAATCTGGCGGATGAACCAGGAGCAAATCAGAAATCCGCACCAGATTTCCCCGGGCGACGTCCTCGTGCTCGACCGGAGCGTTTCGCCTCCGCAGCTGCGCCTCGGCGAAGCCGGCGAGAGCCGGGCGCCCGCCGGCATTCCCTCCGGCACGCCCGCTGGTACGCCCGCGGGCACACCCGCCGGCACGGAAGCGGTGAAGCTCGTTCCCCAGATCTACACCCAGCCCCTGAGCGCCGAAGCGATACCCGCCATATCGCCCAAGGCGATCGAGCCGTTCCTGACTCAGCCGCTGATCATCGAGGAAGGCGGGCTGGAACGCGCTCCCCGGATCATCGCGACGGAGGAGAACCGCGTCAACCTGGGAGCGGGCAACGTGGCCTACGTCACCGGCGTCGGCCCCGAGGCCGACCAGCTGTGGCAGGTTTATCGAGCCGGACAACCCCTGGTCGACCCCGAGAATCAGAGGACGCTCGGCTACGAAGCCGTGTTCCTCGGAACCGCCCGCGTGACCAGGAAAGGCGATCCGGCGACGGTCCAGATCGTGAACTCCAAAAAGGAGATCTCGGCGGGCGATCGGCTGATTCCCGCGCCGCCCCCGACGATTCCACAGTACGTCCCGCACGCACCGACTTCGCCCGTCGCGGGGCGGATCATCGCGTTCTACGACGCCCTCACGACCAGTGTCGGCGGGCGCGACTCGATCGTTTCCATCAATCGCGGCACTCGCGACGGCCTGGAAGTCGGGCACGTCCTCGCGGTTTACCGCAACGTCGCGGTGTATGACCAGAGGGATTACTTGAAATCGCGTGATCGCTCCCCGCTCATTCAGCTGCCTCCGGAACGCTACGGCCTGGTGTTCATCTTCCGGACCTTCAATTCGGTTTCGTATGCGCTCGTCATGGAAAGTACGCGGCCGGTCCAGAGCGGCGACATCGTGGAGAATCCCTGACCAACGTCACGGGGCCCGGGACTTTCGCGGATGAAGGATTCGGGCGACCTGGCCGCCTGGATAGAGCTCAGCCTGGTTTCCGGCCTCGGAACCCGCCGATTCCGGTCCCTGCTTTCGGCTTTCGGTCTGCCGACCCAGGTACTGAGCGCAACGCGGTCGCAATTGTCTCGCGTCGTTCCCGAAGCGCTTGCGGGAAGGATTCTCGAACGGAACCGAGACGGCAACGTGGAAAAGGCGCTTCGGTGGGCCGCGCAACCCCACCACAGAGTGCTGACTCTCGCAGACGCCGATTACCCCAACCAGCTGCTGGAAATCCCCGACCCCCCAGCCGTGCTCTACGCGGCTGGCAATTCCGGCCTTCTTTCCTGTCCGGCGCTCGCCGTGGTCGGTAGCCGAAACGCTACGCCCCAGGGCCTGAAAAATGCACACGACTTCGCCAGAGCGTTCAGCGAGGCAGGCTTGACCATCGTGAGCGGCCTGGCGATAGGCGTGGACAGCGCCGCACACCGCGGGGGGCTCGAGGCGCGCGCATCGACCGTTGCGGTGCTGGGTACGGGCATCGACATCGTGTATCCGAAGCGTAACGGCCCTCTGGCGGAGGCAATCTTTTCGCGAGGCGTTCTGGTGTCCGAATTTCCCCTCGGGACGCCGCCCAACGCGGAGAATTTCCCGCGTCGCAACCGACTGATCTCCGGGCTCGCCCGCGGCTGCCTGGTCGTCGAGGCCGCTCTCGATTCCGGTTCGCTCATTACGGCGCGCCTCGCCGCAG
>DASSJA010000171.1:0-3548 GCA_035691445.1 Burkholderiales bacterium
GGGTTAGGCGTCAAGCAGATCATTCATTTTCCCGCTTGAGACGAATAGCAAACCAAGCCGAGACAAGGAAAGACGCCACGGCTATGAGCCCTACCGCCCAAAGTGGAAGGTGAAACAGCGTTGATGCGTTGACCGGCCATCCGGGGACACCAATCGAATGGCCAAGCGCCAAGAGAGAAATCAGGCAGACAGCGCCGAACAACATGCAAAGGATACCGTTGGCTGCTTGGGACATCTGGGTGTCTTGTTGACGCCTAACGTGTACTGGTTGGCAAAAATGCCGTTGAGCAAGGTTTCACAACCTCATCCTCCGTTCCAAAACAAGCATTTTGCGCCGGGCGGTCCGTGCTCGACGGTGTTTTCCAGGTCAACTATCTGACTCTGGCCAATATTTTGATTTATCCTGACGACTTTCAGCGCGCGCCAGGGACTCGCCGCGTTTTCAGGAATTCCTCGAGCGTTTCGCCGCGGAATCCGGCGACCATCTCGGGGTTGGAGACGCCTCTCACGCGCCCGAGTTTCTCGAGGCAGAAGAAGCTAGCGCCGTAGCGCATGAGCGCGGCCCAGTCGAGGTCCCTGACCATGCGGCGCTCTTCCTCGCTCAGCCCGGATTTTTCGAACGCGGCCTCGGGGTCGCCCTTGAAGAGGGCGCGGTTCGAGCGGGAGGTAAGGCCGTGGAGGAAGCGGTTGAGGCGCAGGGCCTTCGCGCTTCGCTCGAGGTCGAAGACGTAGGTGCCCTGGAGGTTCTCGACGCCTTTGAGCTGCGGGTTCATGCGGCCGTGCGCCTCGCGCTTTTCGCTTTCTTCGCCGCGGCGGCTTTCGGCTCCTCGAAGACCGCCACCGCCATCGCGGTGGTCATCGGCAGGTAGTAGTTCTGGTGGACTTTCCTTGCGCGGGGCGAGAGCGCGCCGCGCATCGCGAGCCACATGATTTCCTCGGCGCCCTCGGTGCCGCCCAGGCGGATGTAGTCGGCGTGGCGCATGGCGGTGAGCTTTTTCGGGTCGCGCGCGATGAGGTCGAGGAACTTGAGGTCCCATTGCTCGTTGTTGAACCCCGCGCGCTCGCCGTTCATCTGGTGCGACAGGCCTCCGGTGCCGACGATGACGACGTCGAGGTCCCCGGGATAGGAGAGCAGCGCGCGGCGCACTGCGAGGCCGAGCTTCCAGCAGCGCAAAGGGGTGGGGATCGGGTGCTGCAGCACGTTGATCTCGATCGGCACGATCTTCCCCGGCCAGTCGGGCGAAGGCGGCCAGAACATGGTGAGCGGGGAATGCACGCCGTGGTCGATCGGCAGGTCCTGCCACACCGAGATGTCGAACTCGTCGTTGACGTGCGATTCGGCGAGGTGCCTCGCGAGCCCGGGATGGCCCTTGAGCGGGGGAACGGCACGGGGCCCGAGGCCCTCGTCGGCGATGGGGAAGGTCTCGCTCACGCCGAGCGCGAAAGTCGGGTAATGGTCGAAGAAGAAGGTGCTTGCGTGGTCGTTGTAGAAAAAGACGAGCACGTCGGGTTTTTTGGCGGCGAGCCAGGCCTTCACCGGCTCGTAGCCCTTGAACAGCGGCACCCAGTCGGGGTCGCTCTGTTTCTTGCGGTCGTAGGCGCCGCCTATGGTGGGAACGTGCGAGGTGCCGATGCCGCCGAGGATTTTTACCATCTGCGAAGCTCCGCCGGAATCATGGCGTAGGCACCCCGAAACGGCAAGCCGACGCCGATTTCCGGGCTAGGCTCGTGAGCATTGTCGCCCCGATCGCCACTCGAGGTAGTTCCCTGGCACGAGCTGTCGGGTTTGCCCATAGGTGCTCCTGGTGACGTGGCATATGGTTGATTCGACTGCCGCTTGTCCGATTTCCAAGGGGAGGGTATGGAGACCCGGCCGGCGCAAAACCAGAGGCGCGGGCGAGCGGGGGGGCGGGTCAGAAGGGTATCTCGAAAAGCCGCCTGAACATCGTGCGCTTGGTGCCGCGGAAATGCGGCCGCACGCGGTCGCTCCAGGCGGTGTGCCGAACCGCGAGCCAGGGTTCGCTCCCCAGCGTCTCGGTGCGCACCAGCTCGTAGCAGGCGTGATAGCGCGGCGAGCCTCCCGGGTTCCTGAAGCGCCGCGCCCGCACGCTCCCGGGACAGCCGGCGAGACCCGGCATGTGCTCGGTGTCGTACCAGGCGTTGAGATCGGCCTCGTGCTCCGGAGCGACGTCGGTTTCCACCACGTAGTGAAACGGGGCGTCCTCGCCGCGCGAGGCGCCCGCGACGTCGAAGACCGGCACGAGCTTCGCCGCCGAGAGCCCTGCGCTCCCCAATCCGGGGAGGCTGCCCGCGCGCTCGACGACGCGGGAGAGCACGCCGGCGTCGATCGCTCCGGCTTCCCGGGAGAAGAGATAGAGATAGGTCTCGTCGCCCTCGAGCGCCGCGTGCGCCTCGGCGCTCTCGGCGAGCGGCACGCAGTCCTTCGCGAGCCTCCCGACCGACCGCTGGAATTCGGCAAAGGAAGGCGCGCGCAGCGCGCACTTCAGCAACACGCCTCCGGTGAGGGCGACGCTCAAGCGACCTTCACCGGGATCTTCAGCTCCCGGATGCGCTTCTCCCATTCGGCCGGACCGCTCTGGTGCACCGAGTTGCCCCTGGCGTCCACGGCGACCGTAACCGGCATGTCCTTCACCTCGAACTCGTAGATCGCTTCCATGCCGAGGTCGCCGAACGCGAGCACGCGCGATTTGCGGATCGCCCTGGCGACCAGGTAGGCGGCGCCACCCACCGCGATGAGCGAGGCGGCCTTGTGCCTGCGGATCGCCTCGACCGCCGCCGGCCCGCGCTCGCCCTTGCCGATCATCGCGACCAGGCCGGTCTTCGAGAGCATCATCTCGGTGAACTTGTCCATGCGCGTCGCCGTGGTCGGCCCGGCGGGGCCGACGACCTCGTCCTTCACGGGATCGACCGGCCCGACGTAGTAGATGACGCGGTTGCTGAAGTCGACGGGAAGCTTCTCCCCCCGGGCCAGCATCTCCTCGATGCGCTTGTGCGCGGCGTCGCGCCCGGTGAGCATTCCTCCGGAGAGGAGCAGGGTCTCCCCGGGCTTCCACTGCGCGACCTCCTCGCGCGAAAGAGCGTCGAGGTTCACGCGCCGCGACCGGGCGCTCGGCGTCCAGGTCACCTGGGGCCAGTCCTCGAGGGACGGCGGCTCGAAAGACGCCGGCCCGGACCCGTCCAGCACGAAGTGCACGTGGCGCGTCGCCGCGCAGTTGGGGATCATCGCGATCGGCTTGTTCGCGGCGTGGGTGGGGAAGGAGCGGATCTTCACGTCGAGCACGGTCGAGAGGCCCCCCAGCCCCTGCGCACCGATGCCCAGGCGATTGACCTTGTCGTAGAGCTCCAGGCGGAGCTCCTCGTACTGGTCGCGGGGCCCGCGCGCGATCAGGTCCGACATGTCGATCGGCTCCATCAGCGCTTCCTTCGCCATCACCATGGCCTTCTCCGCGGTCCCGCCGATGCCGATGCCGAGCATGCCCGGAGGGCACCAGCCGGCACCCATGGTCGGCACGGTCTTCAATACCCAG
>DASSJA010000172.1:0-12658 GCA_035691445.1 Burkholderiales bacterium
CCGGTGAAGATCGTCGAGGGCAACGAGATCCGCCGCGACATCGAGGAGCTGTACCTGCGCTCCTCGCGCAAGCCCGAGGCGGTGGCGCTCGACTTCCGCGCCCAGCTCGCCGGCAACCTCACCGCGCGCGAGCGCATCTTGTCGCTCGTGAAACGCTACGGGCCCGAGGTCGTGAAAGGCGTGATGAAGAAGATCCTCGACAACGGCGAGCGAGCCTTCCTCGCGAAGCTCGAGCGCCTGCCCGACGGCGTGTGGCGCGAGCGCAGCTACGTCGAGTGCTGCCGCCCCGGCGACCGGCGCACGCACCGCGTCATGCTCACGCTGCGCAAGAAAGGCACGAGGCTCGTCTTCGAGAACGATGGCACCGCGCCGCAGGACGGCGCGATGAACGCGACCTTCTCGGGCTGGCGCGGCGCGATCATGGTGGCGCTCAACCAGCTTCTCTGCTGGGATCAGTATTTCTCGATCGGCGGGGCGCTGCGCCACGTCGAGTTCGATCCGACGCCCGGCACCTTCAACTGCGCCAATTTCCCGGCGTCGGTCTCGACCGCGCCGATCCAGGCGATGGAAATCTCGCTCTACCCCGCGTACAACGTGCTCTCGAAGATGATCCACGCCGATCCGGAGATGCGCCGCGACATCATGTGCATCGGCGGAACCAGCCAGTGGCCCGCGACCATCTTCCGCGGTACCGACCAGTGGGGCGAGCGCTACGGCTACATCCTCGTCGATCCGATCGGCGGGGCGATCGGGGCGTTCGCCACGGGCGACGGCATCTCGACCGGCGGCCAGTCGCGCACGCCGATCTGCAAGCTGCCGAACGTCGAGCATACCGAGCAGACCTTCCCGCTGCTGTTCCTGTATCGCAAGGAGGTGGTCGACTCGGGCGGCGCCGGAAAATTCCGAGGCGGGTTATCGGCGGAATCCTGTTTCATCCCGCATCACACCGAGGAGATCACGCAGGACACGCTTTCATCCGGCAACGCGATCCCGACCTCGCCCGGGATGATGGGAGGCTACCCGGGCTCGGTGAACGTGTACAAGTTCAAGCGCGCGACCGACGTGTTCGAGCGCCTCGCGGCGCGGAATATTCCTAACGACATCGCCGAGGTGCAAGGCGAAGAGGTGACGCTGCAATTGCGCCAGGAGAATTTCATCCAGAGGCCCGAGGACGTCTACGCGGTAATCTGGTCGGCGGCGGGAGGGTTCGGCGATCCGCTCGAGCGCGACGCCGAGAAGGTGCGCGAGGACGTCGTCGAGCAGCGCTCGGTGTCGATCGGGGCGGCGCGCGAGATCTACGGCGTGGTGATCGCCGGCGAGAGGCTCGATGCCGAGGCGACGCGCGAACTGCGTGCACAGCGCCGCGACGCGAACCGCAGGAAGGACGGCGGCATGCCGAAGCTCGCCGGCGAGATCGTCGCGCGGGTCACCGACAACCTGGAGGTGCGCCGCGAGAAGAACGGCCTGCGCTGCGCGTGCGCGAAATGCGCGGCCGACCTGGGGTCCGTCCGCGAAAACTACAAGGAGCATTGCGTGCGCCGCGATGCCGATATCCGCGCCGCCAACCCCAACATCGGCGACTACAAACGTTACATCGACGACCGACCGGTGTTCCGCCAGTTCTTCTGCCCGGGATGCGGCGCGCTCGTCGAGAATGAGATCGCGCGCGCCGATGACCCCGTGCTGCGCGATCTCGAGCTCGACATGCGCGAACCCGGCATGCGCTGAAGGCGCTGCGGCGTCCGCCGGAGCGGACTCTTCGTTGACACGATGGGGCGCGGTTGATAGATTGCCCCGCATCGCCGCTCAGGACCCGGATTCCGCATAAAGGAACGCGCGGCGATCGTCACCGGCAAAGCGATTCGAAGCGGAGGCGAATCCACGAGGAGGATCGATGCAGGCGGCGGGCAATCCCGCGGTGAGTGCTGCAGCCCCGGCCATGCTGCCGCGTTCGTTCGACTGGAAATGGGTCGTGATCGGGCTGTGCGTCGCCATCACGGTCTATCTCGCGGCGATTCCGCTCGTCTTTCTCCTGTGGCAGAGCTTCTTTACCCCGCAGACCGCGACCAAGGCCGCCCAACTCACGCTTGAGAACTACACCTCGGCCTACGGCTCGAGCGAAACGCTGCGGCTGCTGTGGAATTCGCTCAAGTTCGCCGTCGGCGCGTCGCTGTTCTCGTTTTCGCTGGGGACCGCGCTCGCGTGGATGAACGAGCGCACCAACACGCCGTTCAAGGCGCTGTTCTTCGGCCTCTCGGTCATCCCGCTCATCATTCCGGGCATCCTCTTCACGGTCGCGTGGATCCTGCTCGGCAGTCCCAAGATCGGAATCCTCAATCTCGCGCTGCAGGACTGGTTCGGGGTGGACAAGCCCTTGTTCAACGTCTACTCGCTGTGGGGAATGATGTGGGTCGACGGCCTGCACTATTCGCCCATGGCGTTTCTTCTCATGACGGCCGCTTTTCGCGCGATGGACCCGTCGCTCGAGGAATCCGCGACCATGTGCGGGGCGAACATCTTCCAGGTCGCCCGGCGGGTGACGCTCAAGCTCGCCTGGCCGGCGATCCTCGCGACGCTGCTCGTGCTGTTCGTCCGCGCGATCGAGTCCTTCGAGGTGCCGGCGCTCCTCGGCTTGCCGGTCGGGATTCACGTGTTCACTTCGGCCATCTACCAGGCCGTGCACCGCTATCCCAGCCAGATCGGGCTGGCCGCGGCGTACGGCATGACGCTGCTCGTGATTACGACGATAGGCGTGTACTTCGTCTCGCGGCTCTCGGGCCGCGGGAGCAAGTACGCCACCATGACCGGCAAAGGCTTCCGCCCGCGGAAAATCGACCTCGGCCCGTGGCGCTGGTTCGCCGCCGCGATCTTCATCGTGTACTTCCTGCTGATCGTGGTGCTGCCGTTCTCGGTGCTGCTGTGGTCCTCGTTCCAGAGATTCTATTCGGTGCCCTCCTGGCAGGCTCTCCATCACCTTACGCTCGACCCGTACCGCTTCATCTTTACCTACCCGAATCTCGCGAGCTCGGTGTGGAATACGCTGGTGCTGTCGTTCGGCAGCGCGACCGTCATCATGCTCGTCACCTCGGTCATCTGCTGGATCGTGGTCAAGACGAAGCTCCCCGGGCGCTGGCTCCTCGACGGCGTGTCATCCCTGCCGATGGTGTTCCCGGGACTGGTGCTGGGGCTGTCGATCATGATCTTCTATCTCAACGTGGACATCGGGGTCTACGGGACCATGTGGATCATGTTCATTGCCTACGTGACCCGCTTCATGCCCTACGGGCTGCGCTACAACACCGCCTCCATGCTCCAGATCCACAAGGAGCTGGAGGAATCCGCGGCGATGAGCGGTGCCTCGTGGGGAACGACCTTCGTCCGCGTGATCCTCCCGCTCCTGAAACCGGGCCTGGTCGCCGGCTGGATCTACGTGATGATCGTGTCGATCCGCGAGCTTTCGAGCTCGATACTCCTGTACAGCCCGGATACCGAGGTGCTGTCGATCACCATCTGGGAGCTGTGGGAGAACGGCCAGTACGTGGAGCTGTCGGCGCTGGGGGTGCTGTTCATCCTCGCGCTCTTCGTCCTGGTGATGATCGCACAGTGGCTCGGCAGGAAATTCGGCGTCAAGGAGTGAGCTCAAACGTGAGCCTGATCGTGAGACCCGCGTGCTGAAAGTAGAAGGCCTCTTCACCGAGTATCCGAACGAGCGCGGCGAGATCGTGAAGGCCGCTCAGGATGTGAGCTTCGAGGTCCCGGAGGGGAAGCTGTTTACGCTGCTCGGCCCCAGCGGCTGCGGCAAGACCACGACGCTGCGCTCGATCGCGGGCCTGGAGCGCCCGCGCGCCGGGGAGATCAGCGTGGCGGGCCGCGTCGTGTACTCTTCCAGCCGCGGTGTCTTCGTCGCGCCGAACCGGCGCGGCTTCGGCATGGTGTTCCAATCGTACGCGATCTGGCCGCACATGAGCGTGTTCCAGAATGCCGCGTTTCCGCTCCAGGTCGGCGAGCGGCGCATCCCGAGGAAGGAAATGCGCGACAAGGTCCTGCGCGTCCTGACCGCGGTGCAGCTCGACAGCCTGGCCGACCGCGAAGCGACCAAGCTCTCGGGGGGCCAGCAGCAGCGCCTCGCGCTGGCCCGGGCGCTCGTGGGAGAGCCGCAGCTCCTGCTGCTCGACGAGCCGCTCTCCAATCTCGACGCGAAGCTGCGCGAGCGCATGCGCTTCGAGCTGAAGCGACTGCAGCGCGAGCTGCGGATCACCACGGTCTACGTGACTCACGATCAGAGCGAGGCGCTCGCGCTCTCGCACGCGATCGCGGTGATGAGCGAGGGCCGCATCCAGCAGATCGGCGCGCCGCGCGAGATCTACGACAGGCCGCGCTCGCAGTTCGTCGCCGACTTCGTCGGCACGACGAACTTCCTGGACGGCGCGGTGCTCGGTCGCGGCGCCGCGGCCGGCACTTTTCGCGTGCGCTCCGAGGTGGGCGATATCGAGGTTCACTCCGGCGACGAGCTGCGCGACGGCGACCGCGTGCTGCTGTCGGTGCGGCCCGAGGACATCGACCTGACCGAGGCGCGGCCTCAAGGCAGCAACGTGTGGGAGGCGCGCGTCGATCAGAAGGTGTTCCTCGGCGAGTTCGTCGACTTCCAGGTGAAGATCGGACAGCGGATCCTGCTGTCGCGCTGCCACCCGTCGCTGCGCACGCCGATAGGAGAAGCGATCTACGTGAAGCTCCACCCCGAGAAGTGCGTGGCTTTCAAGACCCCCTGACCGTGCCGAAGCCGGGAAAGAGCAGTCGCAAGAAAAAGCCGGGCCGGTCCAGGGAGCGCTGGGCCTCCGACGTCATCGTCGACCTGCTTCACGCCTACGAGCTGCCGCACGCGGCGATCAACCCCGGCGCGAGCTACCGCGGGCTGCACGACTCCATCGTGAACTACGGAGGCAACCGTCCGACGATGATGCTGTGCCAGCACGAGGAAACCGCCGTCCAGATCGCGCACGGTTACGCAAAGGCGTCGGGCAAGCCCATGGTCGCAATCCTGCACAACCTCGTGGGCCTCCTGCACGCGAACATGGCGATCTACTACGCTTATATCGACCGCGCGCCGATTTTCATCATCGGCGCTACCGGTCCCATGGACGAGACCAAGCGCAGGCCGCGCATCGACTGGATACACACCGCCCAGGGGCAGGGCGAGGCGGTGCGCGCCTACACCAAGTGGGACTACCAGCCGCATACGATCGACGGCGTTCCCGAGGCCTTCGCCCGCGCCTACGCGGTGATGTTGGCCGAGCCGGCCGGCCCCGTCTACATGTGCTACGACGCGTGGCTGCAGGAGCAGAGGCTCGACCACGAGGTGCCGCTGCCCCCGCGGCACGCGGCCAGGGTGCCGAGCCGGCTCGCCCCGGACCGCGCGGCGCTCGAGCGGGCGGCCGATCTGGTCGCGCGGGCGAGGAAGCCCGTTGTCATCGCCGAGTACGTCGGCCGGGAAGCCGAGGGCTTCCATGCGCTGGTCGAGCTCGCGGAGACCGCGGGCATCCCTGTATACGACGTCGACAGCCGCCTCAACTTCCCGACGCGGCATCCGCTCAACATGAGCATGGAAAAAGACGTGTTCCGCGACGCGGACCTCATCCTGTGCCTGGACGTGCGCGACTGGGAGCGGCCGACGACCGAGCTCGTCAGCGCGACCCGCACGCGCTCTTCCATCGTCCCCTCGAACGCCAAATGGATCGACATCGGGTTCGGCGACCTCGAGCTCTCCAGCTGGGCGCTCGACTACCAGCGCCTGCACCACGCCGACGTGCGCATCCTCGCCGACACCTCCGTCGCCATCCCAACGCTCAACGCCCTGCTCAGGTCGCGTCTCGGGAGCGACCGGAAATTCGGGTCGCGCGTTAAGACGCGCGCGGCGGAGACCGCGCGCCGCAGCGCCGCAAAGCGGGCCCGCTGGGTCAAGGAATCGCGCGAAGACTGGGACGCGAGTCCGATCACGCTGCCGCGGCTCGCCTCCGAGGTGTGGGGCGCGATCCGCGGCGAGGACTGGGTGCTGACCGCGGGCACGCTCGAGGAATGGACGCGCAAGCTCTGGGATTTCGAGCGTCCCTATCGCCACCCCGGCAGGTCGCTCGGCACTGCGACGCAGTTCGGCATCTCGCTCGGAGTGGCTCTCGCGCACCGCGAAAAGAAGCGCCTCGTCGTCGACCTGCAGCCCGACGGCGATCTCATGTTCGACGCGGGCGCGCTGTGGGTGGCGGCCAAGCACAGGATTCCGCTGCTGGTCGTGATGTACAACAACCGCGCCTACTACAACGACTGGGAGCATCAGATCCGCATGGCGAAGCTGCGCGGCACGCCGGTGGAGAGAGCGCACATCGGTATGGACATGGACGGGCCGGCGCCCGATTTCGCGACGATGGCGCGAGCCATGGGCTGGTACGCGGAAGGGCCGATCGACGATCCGCGCAAAGTCGCCCCCGCGCTCAAGCGCGCGATCGCCAAGGTCAAGGCCGGAACGCCGGCGCTGCTCGACACCATCACCCAGAAGCGCTGAAGACGCCCTCATTTGCATCGGAGAGGAGCATGAACCGGACTCCCGTTTCACAGGAACTGAAGACCGTGGGCGTGGTCGGCGCCGGCCGCATGGGCACGCCGATCATCGGGCACCTGGCCCGCCGCAGATTCGCGACACGCGTGTTCGACCGCGACTCGGCCAGGGCGGAAGCCGCGGAAAAACTGGGAGCCAAATGGGCCGGGAGCGCCGCAGCGCTCGCCGCCGAATGCGACGCGATTCTCGTCTGCGTCGGATTCGACCGTGAGGTGCGCGAGCTCCTCGCCGAAGGCGGGCCGGTGAGAAAGGCACGGCGCGGTGCGGTGATCGCGATTCTGAGCACGATTCACCCGAAGACCGTGCAGAGCCTCGCGCGGGAGGCCGGGGGCGCGGGACTGGACGTCGTCGACTCGACCGTGTGCCGCGGCGGCGAGGCGGCAGACAGCGGCACGCTCCTCTCGTTCGTCGGCGGGAGCGCTGAAGTGGTCGGGCGCCTCACGCCGGTGCTGCGCGCCTACTCTTCGGACGTGGTGCACACGGGAGGCGTGGGCACCGCGCAAGTGGCGAAGGCCGCGAACAATCTGATCCTTTGGGCGTGCCTCGTCGCCGACCACGAGGGACTCGCGCTCGCGCAGCACTACGGTGTGGACATGGAGGCCTTGCGCCGGGCGCTCCTCATCTCGAGTTGCGCGAACGGCCCGCTGGAAAAGTGGGGCACGCAGACCATGGCCTGGGCGGAAGACGACATGGCGATCGTCGCCGAGATGGCCGCTGAAGCGGGCATCGCGCTTCCGCAGGCCGGCGTCAACCGTGAGATTTGCCGCGTGCTCAAACCGATCCGCTACCAGCTCGATCGGTACGGACGATGATGCGGCTCGCCGTGCGTCCGCTAGAATCCCCCCATGCCTGTCGGCAGAAACGACCCCTGTCCTTGCGGGAGCGGCAAGAAGTACAAGAGATGCTGCGGTGCAACGACGCCGCTCGTGCAGGTTTCCGCGCAGCCCGCCACCGCCGCCGGCCACCGGCGCCAGTGCGGAACCTGCACCGTGTGCTGCGGCGGCTGGATCGAAGCGACGATATACGGGCACGAAATGAAGCCCGGGCAGCCCTGCCGCTTCCGTGGCGACGGGTGCTGCACGATCTACCAGCGCCGGCCGGATTTCTGCCGAACGTTCACCTGCGGCTGGCTGCAACCGGGAAGCCCGTTCCCGGAAGACTTCAAGCCCGAGCGCCTCGGCGTGCTGATCGTGCCGATTCAGTGGAGAGGACGGACCGCCTACATCCTCCGATCCGCCGGGCGCGACCCCGACGAGGCGACGCTGCAATGGATGCGTGAATTCAGCCTGGGGACCGGCTGCCCGTTTTTCTACGAGCAGCGGGGCGAGCGCTTCGGATTCGGCCCGCAAGAGTTCCAGGTCGAGATGCTGGAGAAGTTCGACCGGGGCGAGAGCCTCTGGTAGACCACCGGCCTCGGCGCCTCGCTCTTTTGCTTGACAACCCTCGTCGAGTCTTGCTAGTTTCCACGGACACACTTTCTTACATCTGACTGCGTTCTGTATAGAGGAACGGAATCAGCGAGTTGGAAAGGAAAATCAGGCCGCCGAGGTGCTCGTCCACGCGGCCAGGGAAAGAGGAGAGACACATGCGCAACAGAAAAATAATGGCGCTGGCGGTGGCAGGAGCGCTGGGTGCGCCCGCCGTCGCCTTCGCGCAGTCCGAAATCGAAATCTACGGCAGGGTCTACCCCGAGTTCACGCGGATGAACTCGAGCGGCGCCACCGATGCCACCGCCACGATCGCCAACGGGCAATTGAGCAATCTCAGTTCCGTAGCCACCGCGCAGGGGACCAACCTCCAGGGACGCTATTCCGTCGATGCTTCCAATTCGCGCATCGGCTTTCGCGGCAAGGAGGATCTCGGCGGCGGCCTGAAGACCGTGTGGCAGATCGAGCAGAAGGCCACCATCGATACCGGCAATTCCGGTTCGCTTGCCAACCGCGACTCCTTCGTGGGCCTGGAAGGCAAAGGCTTCGGCACGGTCAGGCTCGGGAACATGACGACCGTGTACAAGAGCAATCGCGAGCCGATCCGCTTTTTCGGCATCGAGTCGGGCAACTTCATCTCCGCCAACGGCGTCATTTCCAGCACACCGTGGGGCAACAAGAACGCGTTCCACGTGCGGCAACCCAACTCCATCCGGTACGACTCGCCGGTGTACAGCGGCGTAGAGGTCGGCATCCAGTACGCGCCCGATGAAATCAGGCAGCAGTCTCCCGGCTCCGCCAGCTTGAACGCCTACCTCTGGTCGTTCGGGGTCAAGTACGAGAGCGGGCCGCTGTACCTGACGCTGTCGCACGAAATCCACAACGACATGTTCGGCGCGTCAGGAGGCGGCCTGAATGCGGGGGTCGCCAACAGTCCCCTGGACGGCTCCAACGATCTTCACTCCAAAGACACCGCGACCCGGGCGGTGGCCGGATACAAGATAGGCCCGACCCGCGTCGCATTCAGCTACTCGCCGATCCAGTACACGGAATCGGGAACCCGGGCGACTGGCAAGTTCGACAGCTACAAGAACAAGACCTGGGAGGTTGTGTGGGAGCAGACCTGGTTCGGTCCGTTCAAGACCGAGGCCTTCTATGCTGCCGCGCCCGCAGGAACCTGCACCCTGGTCAACGCATCCTGCAGCACCGAGGGCCTCGACGGCAAGATGATCGCTGTGGGCGGCGAATATTCGTTCTCCAAGCGCACTGCGCTTTTCGCCCTTTACGCGAAGTTGATGAACGGCGCCTCCGCGGCATTCGACAACACCGCGAATGTCTCGAAGGTCAGCGTGGGAACCGATATCACCAACATCGCGGTCGGCATCAAGCACGATTTCTGACCCCCACGGAGAACCGCGCAGCGGCGCGACAGGGGGCGCGTGCTGCGGGGCCGTCGTGTTCCACCGGCACCTCCTCCCCGACTTTTCTCCGCATTCCTGCCCGCGGGCGCGCGTAGCACGTGGCGCGAGGCGCGGGTTGGGCCGCTCCGCCCTTTCCTTGGTGCTCGCGGCCGGTGTCGCGGCGCCATCCGCCCCGGCATTCGCAGCGGCAGGCCCGACGCCGAGCGAGATCTACATGTATCGAGGCGCCGACCGCGACAAGCGGATGCTGGAGGGCGCCAGGCGGGACGGCGAGGTCGTCATGTATACCTCTCTCAACCTCAAGGACTCGGTGCCGATCACCGAGGCCTTCGAGAAAAGGACCGGCGTCAAGGTCCAGCTTTGGCGCGCGAGCTCCGAGAAGGTGCTGCAGCGCGCGGTCACCGAGGCGCGCGCCGGGCGCTACGCCTGCGACATCCTGGAGACCAATGGGCCCGAGATGGAAGCGATGTACCGCGAGCGGCTGCTGGAGGAGTTCTACAGCCCCCACTTCTCCGATCTGCCCCCGGCCGCTTTCCCGAAGCATCGCCATTACGTCGCCGACCGGTTCAATTTCTTCACCATCGCCTACAACACCAACCTCGTGAAGCCGTCGGAGGTGCCGAACAGCTACGAGGACCTGCTCCTCCCGCGCTTCGCCGGCAAGGTGGTTCTCGAGGCGGGCGACGTGGACTGGTTCGGCGCCATGGTCAAGGCGATGGGCGAGAAAAAAGGCCTCGAGTTCTTCAGAAGGCTCGCGGCGAACAAGCCGCAGGTGCGCACCGGCCATACGCTGATCGCGGAGCTGGTCGCTTCGGGCGAGATCCCGATCGCCGCCACCATCTACAACCACAACGCCGAGCGGCTGATCGTCAAGGGCGCGCCGATCCGCTGGAAGGCGCTCACACCGACCTTCGGCCGCCCCAACGCGATCGGGGTCGCGGCGCGCGCTCCGCACCCCTACGCGGCGCTCCTTTTCGCGGATTTCATGCTCTCTCCGCAGGGACAGAATCTCATCAAGGAGCGCAACCGCGTTCCCTCGAGCCGCAAGGTGGACACGCAGCTGAACAAGTTTCCTTTCGAAATGATCGATCCGGCGATCACGCTGGACGAAGCCGACAAATGGGAGAAACTTTGGTCCGAGCTTTTCCTCAAAGGGGAGAGGATCAAGCGCGACGCGGACTAGTGCCGCGCAAAGGGGTGCTCATGAACGGGAAAACCATCATTCTTCTGGCGGGACTGTGCACGGCCGCGTTCTGCTCATCGGCGCTGGCGCAGGTCAAGCCCAACGCCACCGCGGCGGACGTCGGGCTGTATACCGGCGCCGATCGCCTGCAAAAGCTGATCGAAGGCGCCAAGAAGGAGGGCGAGCTCACCATCTACACCTCCGCCCAGTCGGACGACATGGGCGCCCTGACCGGCGCCTACGAGAAGAAGTACGGCCTCAAGGTGAGCATGTGGCGCGCGAGCTCCGAGAAGGTGCTGCAGCGTGCCGTCGCCGAGGCGCGCGCCGGCCGGTACACGATGGACGTCGCCGAGACCCACGGTCCGGAGATGGAATCGATGCACCGCGAGAAGATCCTGCAGGTAGTGAAGTCGCCGCACCTCGCCGACCTCATCCCTCAGGCGCGCCTTCCCCACGGCGAGTGGGTCGGCACGCGCCTGAACGTATTCGTGCAGGCCTACAACACCACGGCCATCAGGAAGCAGGACCTGCCCAGGCGATGGGAGGATCTCCTCGATCCGAAGTGGAAGGGCAAGCTCGGCATCGAACAGGAGGATTCCGACTGGCTGGCCGGCCTGTTCTCCGAGATCGGCGAGGCGAAGGGAACCCGGCTTTTCAAGGACATCGTGGCGAAAAACGGCGTCTCGGTGCGCAAGGGACATACGCTGCTCGCGCAGCTGGTGGTGTCGGGGGAGATTCCCCTCGCCCTCACCATATACAATTACAAGGCCGAGCAGCTGAAGAACAAGGGCGCCCCGATCGGCTGGTTCGCCATCGGTGACGCGATCGCCCGGCCGAACGGGGTCGGCGTGGCGCGGCGTGCACCGCACCCCTACGCCGCGGTGCTGTTCTACGATTTCGAGATCGGCGAAGAAGGGCAGAAGATCCTGGCGAAGCGCGACTTCGTTCCGACCAGCAGGAAGGTAGACACGCCGCTCAACAAGCTGCCGATGCGGTTCGTCGATGCCCGGGTGACGCTCGACGAATACGAAAAGTGGATGAAGCTGTACGAGGACATCTTCCACACCGGGCCGCAGTGAACGCATCGCGGCGAAGCGGCGCGATGCGCTAAAGCACGGAGCACGAGACATGGGCAAGGAATCGCACTACAGCAGCAAGAAGGACCGCGTCTTCGTGCGCGGCATCCAGGGGCAGTACAGCCTGAAGGACGAGCTCGCGCGCCTGAGGGGCCTGCCGCGCGTGATCAGGGGCAAGGACCTCACGTTCAACGACGGGCCGCAATCCTTCAGCAAGCATTTCATCGAGCCGGTCGACGGACTCGCCCAGACGCTGCACGTGCACCTGGAGGAATACGGCCCCGGCGGGCGCACGCAGAAACACGGCCACGTCAACGAGGCCGCGTTCTACATCCTCGACGGCAAGGGCTACGAAGTCCACGACGGCGTGCGCTACGACTGGACGGCCGGGGACGTCGCGATCGTCCACATGAACTGCGTGCATCAGCATTTCAACGCCGATCCGGTGAAGCCGGCGCGGGCGCTGGTCCTCAAGCCCAAGCCCATGGTGCTCTTCATGAACCTGATGTTCCAGCAGACGGTGATTCCGCGGCCGAAGGAAGCCACGCCCGAAGGCGCAGGGTTCGAGCCGAGGCATTTCGAGGAAAACTACAACCATTCCGAATGACGGGGTGGCTGGCGTGAAGCGCGGACCTCCCTCGGCCCTGCTTGCCGCGCTCGCGCTCGCTGCGAACCTCTCGTTCGGGCAGGACCCCGGTTCGCCCGCGCTCTACGAGGGAGCCGACCGCAGCGCGCGGCTTCTCGCCGGCGCGAAGCGCGAGGGCGAGCTGTCCTTGTATGCGTCGATGGCGGAAAAAGACCTCATGCGCCTGACCTCCGAGTTCCAGCGCCGCTACGGGGTCCGGGTCAACGTGTGGCGCTCGGGCAAGAACAACGTGCTGAGGCGCGCGGTGACCGAGGCGCGCGCCGGACGTCTCGAGGTCGATGTCGTGCACAACCCGTCG
>DASSJA010000173.1:0-2138 GCA_035691445.1 Burkholderiales bacterium
CTATCTCCTCACCCCCACCCCAAGCGTTCCACCCAGCCCAGCACCTGCCTTCACCCCCTGGCGCTCGGCTGTCTCCCCATCCGGCTTCTCCATCCTCCGCCGCAGCGCGGCAATCGTTAGGCCGACGAGCAAGAATCCGATCATTTGATCGGCCACGTTTCCGATCGTCCATGCGAGTGGGAAGTTCCACCAGACCCAGTTCGACACGTGGACGCCGCCCGCGTAGGCGAGGGCGAGAGCGGCGTAAGTCGTAGCCGTGCGCCACACGCTGCCGCCGGCCAGCCGGTCCAGGAGCAGAACGAGGACGAACACCATCGCCAAATCGATGGCTGCCTGCTTCGCCATCATCGACCCGAACTGCTTCGTCCTGTCCGCGTAGTCGGCACTAATATGTACGGCGGCAAAGGCGCCGTAGCGCGAGAAGTACACGGCGTTCTGCGGTGCCATCGCGCGAATGGCGTGCGCCGCAGCGGCGGTGCCGCTGTCGTTCGGAAATTCACGCAGGCCATTCTCCGGCAAGCCAAGGACGCCGTGCGAGAGTGACTGCCAGACGAAGAGAACGAGGGCGCCCACGACGGTGCCGATCACGATCACACGACCGCGCATACCGACCTCCTCGAGAGGGGAGCGCCGCGCCTTCGAGGCAGGGCGCTCGGCTACCATAGTGCGCCCGCGCCTGCTCAGCGGAAAGAGGGATGGTGTAAACCATTTCGGCGGTCGTGACATCCAAGCCTAAGAACCTTAGGTTAGTCCGAAATCGACCGGAGCACGACGTGAGTACCAGTCCGGACCTCGACCTTCTGCGCGGGACACTCGACCTCCTCATTCTCAAGACGCTGAGCTGGGGACCGATGCACGGCCTCGCGGTGCTTCGCTGGATCGAGAACGTCACCGGCCAGCGGCTGCAGATCGAGGAGGGCGCCCTGTACCCCGCCCTGCACCGCATGGAGCAGCGCGGCTGGCTCGATGCCGATTGGGGGTACACCGAGCGAAATCGCAAGGCGAAGTTCTATCGCCTCACGACTCAGGGACGGCGCCAGCTCACCGCCGAGCTCTCGAAATGGTCTCGCTACACGGAGGCGGTTGGCCTCGTACTCGAACAGGAGGGCGCTCGGTGACACTCGACTCCTGGCGGCGCCTGCGCCGCGTGTTTCGGATCCCGCTCTCCGCTCTCGCCGCGCGACGGGAGGTCGACGCCGAGCTGCGCTTTCACATCGAAGGTCGCATCGAGGAGCTCATGAGCAAAGGCTTATCACGGGAGCAGGCAGAGCACGAAGCGGTTCGGCGCTTCGGCGATCTCGGTCGCATCGAGAACGAGGTACAATCAATCGATCGCGCCGCGCGGCGCCGTCAGTCCTGGCGCGACCGCGCGTGGGCATTCGCGTTCGATATCCGCTACGCCATTCGAGGCATGATCCGCCGCCCGCTCTACACAGCGGTCGTGGTCGTGACGCTCGCGTTAGGGATCGGGGCGAATACGGCCATCTTCAGTCTCGTCGACGCCGTGCTCTTGCATCCGCTGCCCACGCCCGCGTTGGATCGCCTGGTCGTCATCCAGGAAGACCTGCTACCCATGAACCTCCTTGGCGCACAGCTCTCGCCCGGCGAGGCGCTGGACGTGTTCGCGCGCAAAGACCTGTTTTCCTCGGCGGCCGCGCTCGCCGGCTGGACCGTGAATCTCACCGGCCAGGGCGAGCCCCAGCGCGTACGGGGAATCCGCACCTTGGGCGACTTCTTCGGCGTGTTCGCCGTTCGACCATATCTCGGCAGATTCTATCACCCCGACGATTCCAAGCCCGGTACCCCCGCGGGTGTAGTGCTGAGCTATGCCTTCTGGCAACAGGCCTTCAGCGGTGATCGCGGAGTTCTTGGCCGATCGGTCGATCTGAACGGTTACAAATACGAGGTGCTCGGAGTTCTACCCGCGAACTTTCAATACCCGCGCAGCGCCCAGATCTACACGCCCTTTGTGGTGCAGCCGCAAGTGCTCGGCAAAGACTGGCGACGCTCGCTGATTTTGACCGTCGTCGCGCGCCCGCGGGCGGGACTCGAAGGCGAACGTCTCAACTCCGCGCTGCGACTCGAGGTCGCGCGCTGGGTGCCCCGCTTCGGGCAAGAGTACGATCCAAAGCATTTCG
>DASSJA010000174.1:0-10808 GCA_035691445.1 Burkholderiales bacterium
CCAGCCGCGCATGAGCCTTTGTCCGAGAAACAGCAACGCCAGAAGCACTACGGCGGCTTTTATGAGCGCGTAAGCAAGACGCTGGGCGAGATCGCCGCCTCCCTCCGCAATCGCCGGGATCAAGATCAGCAAGGGCACCACCGCGAGATCCTGGAAGAGCAGCACGCCGATGATGTCGCGTCCGTGCGCGGTCTCGAGCTGCAGGCGCTCCGCGAGGACGCGGATCACTATCGCGGTCGAGGACATGGCAATCGCGCCCCCGAGCGCGAGGGCAGCCTGCCACGGAGCACCCACGGTCGCGGCAACCGCGAGCACGGCGACCAGCGTGAGCAGAACTTGGGCGAGTCCGAGCCCGAACACCGCTCTGCGAAGTTGGGACAGCTTGGACAGGCTGAACTCGAGCCCGATCGAAAACATCAGGAACACGACGCCGAATTCCGCGAGATGCCGTCCCTCGTCGGTATCGGGAATCCATGCCAGCGCGAATGGCCCTACGGCGACCCCGACCAGGATGTATCCCAGCAGCGGCGGCAAGTGCAGCGAGCGGAACAGCACCACCACAAGCACTGCGCTCGCCAGCAGTATCAGGACCAGCTCAAGCGTGCCGCCCACCTGGAAGTCCTTGTTTTTGGTGGTTCACGTCCGGGAATCGTGGAATCGGTCTGGTATACTCCCTCGCCTATCATAAAGCGCGCCAGGGGTGCAGGCCAGAGCCGTTTCCCCGAATGAACGATCGATCGAAAAAAGCGATTTCGACTCCGGCCCTCGAGCTCGCCCGCAAGGTGCTCGCAATCGAGGCCGACGCGGTGAACGCGTTGATCTCGCGGCTCGACGAGCGCTTTCTCGACGCAATCGGGCTGATCCTGGCGTGCCGCGGCCGCGTGGTCGTAAGCGGTGTCGGCAAGTCCGGACACATCGCCCGCAAGATCGCCTCCACGATGGCCAGCACCGGAACACCGGCTTTTTTCCTTCACGCTGCCGAAGCCGGGCACGGCGATCTGGGGATGATCACGCGAGAGGACGTGGTGCTCGCGCTCTCGAATTCGGGCCAGTCGGACGAGTTGCTCACGATCATTCCGCTGATCAAGCGTCAGGGAGCCAAGCTGATCGCCCTGACCGGCAACGCCGACTCCGCGCTCGCCAAGGAGGCGGACGTGCATCTGGACGCGCGGGTTGCCCAGGAAGCGTGCCCCCTCAACCTCGCCCCGACAGCGAGCACGACCGCTGCGCTCGCGCTCGGAGACGCGCTCGCGGTCGCCCTGCTCGACGCGCGCGGTTTCGACGAGCAGGATTTTGCCCGCGCCCACCCCGGCGGCGCGCTCGGCCGAAAGCTCCTCACTCACGTTTCGGACGTCATGCGCACCGGAAGCGACGTCCCGAGCGTCCCCGATGCGGCCTCATTCGCGGACGTTCTCGTCGAGATGTCCAGAAAAGGCATGGGCATGACTGCAATCGTCGACTCGCGCGGGAAAGTCGTCGGAATATTCACCGACGGCGACCTGCGCAGGACGCTGGAGCGCGGGCCCGATATCAGCTCGCTCAAGATCGCCGAAATCATGAAGCGGGCCCCACATACGATCGCGCCGCACAAGCTGGCCGCCGAAGCCGTCGAGGTGATGGACCGTCATAAGATCAACCAGCTGCTCGTGGCTTCGAATACGGGGGAGCTGGTGGGTGCGCTCAACATGCACGACTTGTTCCGCGCCAAGGTCATTTGATGGGCGAGGACATTCTGGAGCGGGTGCGGCGCCTCAGGCTGATGATCTTCGACGTCGACGGCGTGCTCACCGACGGAACGCTTTACCTCAGCGAAACCGGGATGGAGTTCAAGGCGTTCAGCGCGCGCGACGGCCAGGGACTGAAAATGCTCAAGGAGAGCGGCGTGGAAGTCGCGATCCTTTCGGCGCGGCGCTCGCGTGCCGTAGAGCTCCGGGCCGCGGAGCTGGGCATAGCACTGGTCGAACAGGGAGCGGAAAACAAGGGCGTGGCGTTCGAAAGCCTGCTCGCTCGAGCGCGCGCTTCGGCCACCGCCTCGGGATACATGGGCGATGACTTGATGGATCTGCCGGTGCTCGCGCGTTGCGGCTTTGCCGTGAGCGTGCCGGAGGCGCCCGACCACGTCCGAGCGCGCGTGCATCACGTCACTCGCGCTCCTGGCGGCCGGGGCGCAGCGCGCGAGGTGTGCGAGCTGATCATGAGGGCTCAGGACACGCTGGATCGGGCCATTGCCCACCAGATGGCATGAAAACGCGCGTTACTCCGCTGCTCCCGCTCGCCTTGATGGCGTTCCTCGGGGTGCTGACCCTGTGGCTGCATTACGCCGTCCTCGAGGGTGCCGGCGGTGACCCGCGGGCGCCGGGGCACGAACCGGACTCGATCGTCGAAAATTTCACCGTTCAAAAGCTCGATACCTCGGGGAGGCTCGAATACACGTTTTCGGCACCGAAGATGACTCATTTCGCAGACGACGGCTCCGGGGAGGTGCTCTATCCGCGCGTGGTTCAGATCGGGACGGACGGCGGCAACCTCGTGGCTACAGCGAATCGCGGCACCATAGATCGGGAGGGCGAGGAAGCGTATCTGTACGGCAACGTGCTCGTCCTGCGCGAGGCGACGCCGATCGAGCCGGAATTTCGCGTCCGCACGGAATTCCTCCACGTGCTTGCCGACCAGGGAATCCTCCGTACGGACCAGAGTGTGACGATCTCCGACGGACGCTCGACGCTCAGCGGCGTCGGCATGATCGTAAACAAGGACAGGCAGCAATTCACGCTGCAGTCGCAGGTCAAAGGCACGTTCGATGCGCCGGCCAAGAAGTAGGGCGGGCGTCGCTGCCCTGGCTGTCGCGGCGACGTGGACATGGGCGGCCGGGCCGGCACTCGCCGAGCGGGCCGACCGTGACAAGCCGCTCAACATCGAATCGAACAGCATGATGGCCGACGAGGCCAAGAAGACAGCAACATTCGAAGGGAAAGTCGTGCTCACGCAGGGGTCGCTCGTCATCCACGCGGAACGCATCGTCGTGCGGCAGGACAGCGACGGCTTTCAGTACGGCGTCGCGACCGGCAATCCGGCGACGTTTCGCCAAAAACGGGAAACCGACGGCGAATATATCGACGGACAGGCGCTGAGGATCGAGTACGACAACAGGCTCGAGCGCGTCGAATTCTTCGACAACGCGCGGCTGCGTCGCGACAGCGGCGACGATATCCGCGGAGATTTCATCTCCTACGACGCCAAGTCGGAGCGTTTTACGGTGAAATCGGCCGGCGACACCGGCACGGCCCGCGAGGGACGCGTTACCGCCACGATCATGCCCAAGAAGCGTGTGGGTACCGATGCGCCCCCCGAATCCGAGGCTGGCCGGCGAAACTAGCTCGGTGCTCCCGGTGCGAACTCGATGAGTCAGCTAAGGGTCCACGCGCTCAAGAAGCGTTACAGCTCGCGAGTGGTCGTCAAGGACGTGTCCCTCGAAGTTTCGAGCGGCGAAGTCGTGGGCCTGCTCGGTCCGAACGGTGCAGGCAAGACGACCTGCTTTTACATGATCGTGGGCCTGATCGCGGTGGACGACGGCGCGATCCATCTCGACGGAAAGGAGATCAGCCATCTGGCGATGCACCGCCGCGCCCGCATGGGCTTGTCATACCTGCCCCAGGAAGCCTCGGTTTTCCGAAAGCTGACCGTCGAGGAAAATATCCGCGCGGTGCTCGAGCTGCAGGAGCTTGCGGAGGAGGAGATCGAGTCGCGTCTCTCGGGGCTGCTGCGCGACCTCAACATCGCGCACCTGCGGCAGTCGACGGCGCTGTCCCTTTCCGGCGGCGAGCGACGCCGGGTCGAGATCGCGCGGGCGCTTGCGACGCGCCCCAGCTTCATACTGCTCGACGAGCCGTTCGCAGGGGTCGACCCGATCGCCGTGCTCGATATTCAGAAAATCATACGTTTTCTCAAGGAGCGCGGCATCGGCATACTCATCACGGACCATAACGTGCGGGAAACCCTGGGCATTTGCGATCACGCGTACATAATTAACGAAGGCCTCGTCCTCGCCTTCGGCAAACCCGACGAGATCGTCTATAATGAAAACGTAAGACGCGTCTATCTCGGCGAGAATTTCAGGTTATAGGGCGGCGCCGTCCAGCGGTAGACCTTCCTCCCGGCCCGTCTCACTGCGATTCCCCCGGCGAGTTTCTCGCGCATCTTCCCGATGAAGCAAACCTTACAACTCAAGCTTTCGCAGCATCTGACGCTGACGCCGCAGCTGCAGCAGTCGATACGGCTGCTGCAGCTCTCCACGCTCGAATTGAATCAGGAGCTGGAGAAGTTTCTCGCGGAAAACCCATTGCTCGAGCGAGAAGATTCCGAAGCCGCAATTCCGACCGCGCCGGCGCACGTCAACGGCGAGCCCGCTACCGTACTCCAGGCGTCCGCCGAGGAGCCGAGCGCGGAGAATGGGTCGCAGGCCGAGGCCTACTCCGCTGACCTCGACTGGGTCGGCGGCGAGGGCGGTTCCGGCGCGGGCGCCCGCGACGATTCCGATGAAAGCGACTATTCCCAGGTAGCCGCCGACTCCCCGAACCTCCGCGAGCATTTGCACCGGCAGCTCACTCTGACCAAGCTCGAGCCGCGCGACCGCAACCTGGTGGCGTTTCTCATCGAGGCGCTGGATGAAGACGGATATCTGACGCAACCGCTGGAAGAGCTCACCCAGCTCATGCCCGAGGAGCTGCACATCGAGCCCGAGGAACTGCAGATAGCCCTCAAGCACCTGCAGAATCTCGACCCCACCGGCGTGGGCGCGCGCAGCTGCTCGGAGTGCCTCGAGCTGCAGCTGCTCGCCCTGCCCGAGTCGACTCCGAGCCGCGCAACCGCGCTCGCGATCGCGCGCGGGCATCTCGAGCTTCTCGCGGCGCGCGACTTCACCAGACTCAAGAAGGCGCTGCAGTGTGGGGATGACGAGCTGCGCCAGGCCCAGCGCCTGATCCAGAGCCTCAACCCGCGTCCCGGAGCGGAATTCGCCGCGCTGGAAACGCGATACGTCGTACCCGACGTAATCGTCAAGAAGGTCAAGAACGTCTGGGTGGCGAGCCTCAATCAGGACGCGCTGCCGAAGTTGCGCATCAACCGCATGTATGCCGACATTCTGCAGAACAACCGCGGTCAGTCGGGCAGCCAGCTGTCGCATCAGCTGCAGGAGGCTCGCTGGCTGATCAAGAACGTCCAGCAGCGCTTCGAGACGATACTGCGCGTATCGCAGGCGATCGTCGACCGCCAGCGGCATTTCTTCGAGCACGGTGAAGTCGGCATGCGACCGCTGGTGCTGCGGGAAATCGCCAACACGCTGGGCCTGCACGAATCGACCGTCTCCCGCGTGACGACGCAGAAGTTCATGTTCACGCCGCGTGGAATTTTCGAGCTCAAGTATTTCTTCGGAAGTCATGTCGCCACGGAGACGGGCGGCGCCTGCTCCGCGACGGCGATCCGGGCCCTGATCAAGCAGCTGATCGCTGCGGAGGACGGCAAGCGACCCCTGTCGGACAGCAAGATCTCGGAAATCCTCGGTCAGCAGGGCATCGTGGTCGCCCGCCGCACCATCGCCAAGTACAGGGAGTCGCTGCAAATTCCTTCGGTCGGCCTCAGAAAGTCCCTTTGAAATCGAGCGCGTCGCGCGGCTATTCGGCGGCCTTTCCGCGATAGTGTAGAATTCCACGCCTTTCCGGGCCGTCGGCACGGTGTCCAGCCGCACCCGAGCCGGCGACCCAAGGCCTTCAATGAACTTAATTGCGAAGCTATTGCCGCCCTCGAACATCCTGCTGGACCTGGATGTGACGAGCAAGAAGCGCATGTTTGAGCAGGCCGGGCTCCTGTTCGAGAACAATCAAGGCGTCGCGAGAAGCCTCGTGTTCGACAGCCTCTTCGCCCGCGAGCGCCTCGGCTCGACGGGGCTCGGCCAGGGAGTCGCTATCCCTCACGGCAGGATCAAGGGGCTGAAGGAAGCCGTTGGCGCCTTCGTCCGCCTCGCCCAACCGGTGCCCTTCGACGCCCCCGACGGCAAGCCGGTGAGTCTCGTGTTTCTGCTCCTCGTGCCCGAACACGCCACCGAGCAGCACTTGCGCGTGCTCTCCGAGCTCGCTCAGATGCTGAGCGACCGCGAGTTGCGTGCGAAACTCTCCACCGACCTCGACCCGAGCACACTCCATCAGTACATTACCGCCTGGCAACCGCATGTTGCAGATCAGCGTCGCGCAGCTGTATGAGGAAAATCGCGAAAAGCTGGGATTCGCCTGGATCGGCGGAAAGGCGGGCGGCGCCCAATCGCTTCGGCGCGACACCGCCGACGGCGCGGCGCTCGTAGGCCATCTCAACCTCATCCATCCGAACCGCATCCAGGTCCTCGGGAACCACGAGATTGCGCATCTCGCCGGATTCGGGGAAGGCGAGCTTTTCCGGATGCTCGGCAATCTCTTCTCGGTCCACCCCGCCGCGATCGTCGTTGCCGACGGCGCGCCCGCCGACGTGCGCCTACTGAAGGCGGCCGATGCGTCCGGTATCGCCGTGCTCGCCACCGAGATGCCCAGCGCACAGGTCGTCGACCGCTTGCGCCGCTACCTGGGCAAAGCGCTCGCCGAGACGGTCGAACGTCACGGCGTGTGCATGGACGTCCTCGGCCTCGGTGTTCTGATCACGGGCGAGTCGGGCGTGGGCAAGAGCGAGCTCGCACTCGAGCTCATCAGCCGCGGTCACGGCCTCGTTGCGGATGACGTCGTCGAAGTCTCCCGCATAGCCGCTTCTGCGCTCGAATGCCGCTGCCCGCCCATGCTGAAGGACTTCATCGAGGTCCGTGGTCTGGGGATGCTCAACATCCGCACCATATTCGGCGAGACGGCCGTGCGTCCGAAGATGAATTTGCGATTGATCGTCGAGCTCGATCGCCCGGAGACGACCCAGTCGCAGCGCCTGCCGCTGCACGAACAGTCGGAAGACATCCTGGGCGTCACCGTCCGGAAGGTCGTCATCCCGGTCGCGGCCGGCCGCAATCTCGCGGTGCTTCTGGAGGCCGCAGTGCGCAACTATATTCTTCAGCTCCGCGGCATTCACTCGACCGCAGAGTTCATCCAGAGGCAGCACACTGCCATGAAGAAGGACGATTGAACCCGCTTCCGGGGGCGCCAAGCGCAGTTTTGCACGGCTCCGGCCGTTCCGTTAAGGTATCGAAAATGCAGCTCGTGCTCATCAGCGGTCTTTCGGGCTCCGGCAAGAGCGTCGCGCTCAACGCCCTCGAGGACAGCGGCTACTACTGCGTCGACAATCTTCCGGGACAGCTGCTCCAGCAGTCCGCGGAGCTGCTCCGCCGCGCGGGCCACAACCGGGTCGCGATGAGCATCGATGCGCGCACCGGCGACTCTCTCGAACATGTTCCGGAGTACGTCTCGGGGCTGAAGGGACAGGGCGTGGACCTTCGGCTGCTTTTTCTCGACGCGAAGAACGATACGCTGATCAGACGTTTCTCCGAGACACGCCGGCGCCACCCGCTCGCGACCGGGACGCGCACCCTCGAAGAATGTCTGACGCGGGAGCGCGAGCTCCTCGCACCGGTCGGGGAGATCGGGCATCACGTCGATACGACCGACCTGCAGCCGAATACCCTGCGCAACTGGATCAAGGACGTGCTCGGCATTCGCAGCGAGTCGGTGATGCTCCTGTTCGAGTCCTTCAGCTACAAGCAGGGCGTTCCCCTGGACGCGGATCTCGTGTTCGACGTGCGCTGCCTTCCCAATCCCCACTACGATCCGCGGCTTCGCCCGCTCACCGGCCTGGACGCGGACGTGATCGCGTTCCTGGAAAAAGAATCGAAGGTCGGCGCGATGCTCGAGGACATCCGCCGATTCGTCGAAACCTGGCTGCCCGCCTATGGACAGGAAAGCCGCAGCTCCCTGACGGTCGCGATCGGCTGCACGGGGGGCCGGCATCGGTCGGTGTACTTCGTCGAGCGTCTCGGGGCGTATTTCCGCGCCCGCGCAGCGGTACTGGTTCGTCACCGGCACCTCGCTCCCGCGACATGAATCCCACCGTGGCCGTGGCCCTGACCGGGGCATCCGGAATGCCTTACGGCCTGAGACTGGTCGAGTCCCTGATCCGTGCCAACGCCCGGGTCTATCTCCTCTATTCGCAGGCGGCTCACGTGGTCGCGAAGCAGGAACTGGACATCGTCCTGCCCCCTCGCGCCTCCGAGACCGAGCGCATGTTCGGCGAACGCTACTCGGCCAAGCGCGGCCAATTGCGCGTGTTCGGCCGCGACGACTGGTTCGCGCCCGTCGCCTCCGGATCCAATCCACCCGACGCCATGGTGATCTGCCCCTGCACGGTAGGCACCCTCGCCGCTGTCGCCGCGGGCCTCTCCGACAACCTCATCGAGCGCGCCGCCGATGTAACGCTGAAAGAGGGGCGCAAGCTCATTCTCGTCCCGCGCGAGACGCCGTTCTCCTCCCTGCATCTGGAAAACATGCTGAAGCTGTCGCGCGCCGGAGCGGTGATCCTTCCCGCCAACCCGGGGTTCTACCACCGGCCCAAGCGCGTCGAAGATCTGATCGATTTCGTGGTGGCGCGAATACTCGATCACCTCGGGGTCAAGCACGACTTGCTCGACCGCTGGGGCGAAGAGCGCTGAACGGCGATGGCCTTGAGACCGCTGCACGTTCCGATCTTCCCGCTGAACGCGGTGCTCTTCCCGGGGGGCCTGCTCCCCCTGCGGGTCTTCGAGGCCCGCTACATGGACATGACGCGCGACTGCCTCAAGCGCGACGAGCCCTTCGGGGTCTGTCTCATCCAGGAAGGATCCGAGGTCGGCGCCCCCGCCGTTCCGGAGGGAATCGGGTGCCTGGCGACGATCCTCGAATGCGACATGCAGCAGCAGGGTATCCTGAACATCAAGACCCGCGGCGGTCAGCGGTTTCGCATCCGCGAGCGCCGGGCCGGCGCGCAGGGTCTGATTTCGGCGGACGTCGAGCTGATTCCTCCCGAGGCGAGCACGGCCGTTCCCGCGGAGTTTGCCTCCTGCGCCCGCCTGCTCGAAATGGTAGTCGCCGACCAGGGCAAGCCCATCTTCGCCGAACCTCACGCCTTCGACGATGCGAGCTGGGTCGGTTACCGTCTGGCCGAAATCCTGCCCGTACCGCTGGTCGCCAAGCAGAAGCTGCTCGAGCTGAACGACAGCCTGGGGCGGCTGTCAATCCTGCAGCGCTTTCTCGAGAGCCGCGGGCTCGCCGCCAAGCCCGTTTGAGCCCACGCTCGCGAGCAGCTTTTTCACCGGCGCCGGCAAGGCCGCGCCGCCCGCCTCTTCGAGCGGGAGCCAGACCTGCCCCGGTTCGGCGGCGCAATGCGACGCCGGATCGAGCAGACAGAGGAGCGGCGCGATGTCCAGCTCGAAATGAGTGAAGCCGTGATGCAGGATCGCGAGGCGTCTTGCGCCGACGAGCTTCGCTCCGAAACGACGCTGGCAATAATCTCCGGGACCGGAATCCATCGGCATTTCGGGAAGGCACCACAACCCGCCCCACACGCCCGAGGGCGGCCGTTTCTCCAGCAGCACTTCGCCTTCGCGCAAAAGCAGCAGCATCGAGGTTTTCCGCACAGGCCGCGTCTTGCGCGGCCGGCTTGCGGGATACGCCTCCATCTTTCCCTGCGCATAACCCGCACAGCTCCTGATCACCGGGCAGCTCGAGCAACCGGGACGCTTGCGCGTGCACACCCCCGCGCCCAGATCCATCAGGGACTGCGTGTAGGTTTCGATATTGCGCGCCGGAAGCTCGGCCTCCGCGAGCCCCCAAAGTCGCTTCTCGAAACGTTTCTCCCCGGGGAAGCCGCGCACGGCAAAGTGGCGCGCGAAGACCCGCTTGACGTTGCCGTCGAGGATCGCTTCGCGCTCGCCGAACGCGAACACCGCGATCGCCGCCGCGGTGGAACGCCCGATCCCCGGGAGCGCCTCGAGCGCGTCCCTGGTCCGGGGAAACCGGCCGCCTGCAGTGACCACGGCCTGCGCCGCGGCATGCAGGTTGCGCGCCCGCGAGTAATACCCCAGTCCGCTCCACAACGCGAGAACATCGTCGGGCGCGGCGCTCGCCAGAGACTCCACGTCCGGAAAGCGCGCGAGAAACCGCCTGAAATACGGGATCACGGTCCCAACCTGGGTCTGCTGGAGCATCACTTCCGAGATCCAGATTCGATAGGGGTCGCGCGTCCGCTGCCAAGGCAGGTCGTGGCGCCCGTGACGGGCCTGCCATCGCACCAGTTTTCCCGCGAAAGCGCTCACCTTCTAAGGAGGCCCTTGAGCCGGTCCTGGACCCGTTCCTTCAGCTTGTCCTCCGCCTTCCGCTTGACCGCATCACCGGCGGTGGCCTTCAGATCGACGCGATACCGCGGCGCATCGAGGGGACCGCTTATTTTCACGGGCACCGTGAGCCCCCGCAGGTCGGCGGCCTCCCTTCCCCCCTGACCCGCCGAGGACGACACCACGGAGACCTTGGCGAGGTAGTCGATCGAACCTGCTCCGACGTCGACCTCACCGGAGCCCGAAAGACGCAGCAGCGGCGACTTGGCCGCGAGATCGTCGTTGTGCGCGACCCCGTTCCTGATGACGAAGCTCGCCCCGAGCTCGGTGAGGTCGGTGCGCTGCGAGCCCTGGGCTCCCTGCTCCGCGGCGGACTTCACCCCGGCGAGCGCCCTCGCCTTGCGGATGGCCTCGTCGAGATTGATCCCCTTCAGCGCACCGTCCTTCAAGGCGAGCTTCGCGGCGCCGGCGAGCTCCCTCTTCA